>JBKPFD010000085.1:0-5380 GCA_046729155.1 Actinomycetota bacterium | reverse complement strand
GTGCTGGTGTACTCCTGATCCAACGCGGCGCGCGGTGGCGAGCGCCGCGAGGCGTATCGTCCTCGGCAGTGGCCGAGCGAGTGAGCCCGACGTTGAAGGCGATGAGTGACGCCGTGCTCGCCGTTGCCGCCGAGCTGTCCGTCGAAGAGGTGCTGCAGCGGCTCGTGCATGGCGCCCGCGAGCTGGCCCGTGCTCGCTATGCAGCCCTCGGCCTGCCGGATGGAGACGGCGGCTTTCGGCGCTTCCTCACCTCCGGCATGAGCGACAAGCTCATCGCCTCACTCGGCCCGCTGCCGCGGCAGCACGGCGTCCTCGGCGCAATGCTCGAGACCGAAGCGCCGTACCGCACGCGCGACATCCACGAGCACCCACGCTTCCGTGGCTGGTGGCCGGCCGGACACCCGGACATGCGTTCCTTCCTCGGCGTGCCCATCGTCGCTCACGAAGGCGTGATCGGCGCCTTCTACCTGACGGAAAAGATCGGCGCCCCGGATTTCACCGACGAGGACGAGGAGCTGATCGGCCTGCTCGCCGCCCATGCTGCGATCGCGATCACGAACGCACGTCTGTACGAGGAGAGTCGCGAGCTCTCGATCGTTGCCGAGCGGAACCGGCTCGCGCTCGACCTCCACGACGCAGTCAGCCAGAAGCTCTTCGGCGTCGTCCTCAATGCGGAGGCAGCGACCACGCTGCTCGAGCGAGATCCGCAGGCGGCGCGTGCGCAGGTGGGGGAGCTCCGGACGCAGGCACAGGAGGCGCTTGACGAGCTGCGCTCGCTCGTTTTCGAGCTGCGGCCGCCGGACCTCGAGAAGGACGGGCTCGGCGGCGCGCTGCGCAAACACGTCACGATGCTCGGCCGGGTGCAGCAGCTCGAGATCGAGCTCGATGTCGCCGATGAGATGCCAGTCGACGAGAGCCGCGACCGGGAGGTGCTGCGGATCGCCCAGGAGGCGCTGCAGAACGCGCTCAGGCACGCCCGGGCGCAGCGCGTCGCTGTCAGATTGCACGCCGAGGACGGCCGCGTGCTGCTCGAGGTCGAAGACGACGGCATCGGATTCGACCCCGGGGCAGCGCACGTGCGCTCGCGCCGGCTCGGGCTCACTTCGATGGAGGAACGGGCTGCGAAAGCGGGCGGGACGCTGCAGATCCGTTCGGCGCCCGGTGCCGGAACGACTGTCAGGCTGGAGGTCGGCAACGGCTGATCCGATCCGCGTCTTGGTCGTCGACGACCACGCGGTCGTCCGCGAGGGTTTGCGCCGCTTCCTCGACCTCCAGGACGGAATCGAGGTCGTCGGCGAGGCGGGCGACGGCGAGGAAGCGCTCGCTGCCGCGCGGCGCCTGCGCCCGGATGTCGTGCTCATGGACCTCGTCATGCCGCGGCTCGACGGCGTCGAGGCGACGCGCCGTCTGCGCGAGCGCCTTCCGCGCACGCGGGTGATCGTCCTCACGAGCTTCCTCGACGACGACAAGCTGCTTCCGGCGCTGCGTGCCGGCGCCGGCGGCTACCTGCTGAAGAACGCCGATCCACCAGAGCTCGCCCGCGCTGTTCGCGCTGCCCACGCCGGCGGGTCACCGCTCGACCCCGTCGTCGCAGCCCGAGTCGTCGAGGCCCTTGCCGGCAGCGGGCACGATGACCCGCTCGACCGGCTGACGCCACGTGAGCGCGAGGTGCTGCAGCTGATCGGCCGCGGCTTCCCGAACAAGCAGATCGCACGCGAGCTGGACGTGTCCGAGCGGACGGTCAAGACCCACGTCGGCCATGTGCTCGCGAAGCTCGGGGTCGTCGACCGCACGCAGGCGGCTGTCTTCGCCGTGCGCGCCGGGCTCGTCGAGCGCAGGTCCTAGTACCAATTGCCCCTGGCGGCTCATACCGCGCCGCTCGTACGGTGGCGTTATGCCCGTCGGCATCGTCACCGGAGCATCACGCGGCCTCGGCCTCGCGCTCGCGCGTGCGCTCGCCGAGCGCGAGTGGCTCGTCGTCGTCGACGCCCGCGGCCCCGAGGCGCTCGAGCGCGCCGTCTCCGCGCTCGACGGCGTCACTGCGATTCCCGGTGACGTTGCCGACCCGGCGCACCGCCGCGCGCTCGTCGAGGCGGCCGGCGACCGCATCGACCTGCTCGTCAACAACGCCGGCGCGCTCGGGCCGAGCCCGCAGCCGCCGCTCGCCGCGTACCCCCTCGAACAGCTTGCACGTGTGTACGACGTCAACGTCTTCGCGCCCCTGGCGCTCGTGCAGGAATCGCTACCGCGTCTCCGTCAGGGAGCAGCGGTGCTCGACATCACCTCCGACGCCGCCGTCGAGCCGTACGAGGGCTGGGGCGGCTACGGCTCCTCGAAGGCCGCACTCGAGCAGCTAACGGCGATCCTCGCCGCCGAGCAACCTTGGCTGCGCGTCTACAGCGTCGATCCAGGGGACATGCGCACGCAGACATACCAGGACGCCTTCCCGGGCGAGGACATCTCGCACCTGCCGCCGCCGGAGGAGAGTGTGCCCGGGCTCCTCGCCTTGATCGAGGGCTCGCTACCTAGCGGTCGCTACCGCGCGCGCGAGCTCGTGGCCGTCGAAGCGTGAGCGCGCTCGAGCTGCCCGGCCGGCTGGAGGCGCACGAGCCTCCCGAGCTCCGCGGATTCGGACGCGACGACGTGGCGATGCTCGTCGCCACTCGCCACGACCTTGGCGTCGTTCACGCCCGTTTCCGCGATCTGCCCCGGTTTCTGACCGCAGGCGACCTCCTGGTCGTCAACACCTCCGCGACGCTCCCGGCCGCACTCGAAGCGCGACTCGACGGACGCCTGCTGGAGCTGCGGCTCTCGACGCCCTCGAGAGACGGAACCTGGCTTGTGGAGCTACGGACGCGCGATCTGCGCCCATTCCCCCGCCCGCCGATCGGCGGCCGGGTCGAGCTGCCCGGCGGCGGCCAGGCCGAGCTGCTCGCGCGTTTTGCCGGCAGCGAGCGCCTGACTGTTGCGCGCTTCGACGTGGACGAGCCGCTGGACGCCTACCTGCACAGGCACGGTCGGCCGATCCGGTACGGCTACGTTCCCGAACCGCTGCCGCTCGACGCTTACCAGACGGTCTTCGCGCTCGAGCCGGGCAGCGCCGAGATGCCGAGCGCCGCGCGCCCCTTCACCACGGAGCTCGTCACAGACCTCGTCGCCCGCGGCGTCCTCGTCGCGCCGCTCACCCTGCACACGGGCGTTTCCTCACCGGAGCACGGTGAGCCGCCGTTTCCCGAGCGCTACCACGTGCCGGCCATGACTGCGGCGCTCGTGAATGCCGTCCGCCGCTGGCGCTCGCGTGTGATCGCCGTCGGGACGACCGTCGTGCGCGCGCTCGAGACCGTCGCCGAACGGGACGGCACGGTCCGCGAAGGCCACGGCTGGACGAGTCTCGTCGTCACTCCCGAACGCGGGCTCCGCGCCGTCGACGGCCTGCTCACGGGGTGGCATGAACGTGAGTCCTCTCACCTGCAACTGCTCGAGGCTGCGGCCGGCCACGAGTTGCTCGAGCGCTCGTACCGGGCGGCGATGGAGCGCGGCTACCTCTGGCACGAGTTCGGCGACCTGCATCTGATACTCCCGTGACGCGCTTGGTCGGCATCAACCACGTGGCGCTCGAGGTCGGCGACGTCGACGAGGCACTCGCCTTCTACGGGAAGTTCTTCGACTTCACCCTGCGCGGGCGGTCGAACGGCGCCGCGTTCATCGACATCGGCGACCAGTTCGTCGCACTCATGGCGGGTCGCTCGGGGCCCCCGGATCGCCTGCGCCACTTCGGGCTCGTCGTCGACGACAAGCAGGCGACGCGCGAGGCGCTCGAGGCGGCCGGCGTCGCCATCCGCCCAGGTCGGAGGCTCGATTTCTTCGACCCGTGGGGCAACTGCGTCGAGGTCGTGCAGTACGACGAGGTGCAGTTCACGAAGACAGAGCGGATCCTCGCGGGCATGGGGCTCGAGCTCGGCAAGACAGAACGGGCGGTCGCAGAGCTGCGCTCCAAGGGCCTGGCCGAGTGACCGCGATCACGCCACACCTCGTGGTCCGCGGCGCGGCGGAGGCAGCGGCCTGGTACGTGCGAGCCCTGGACGCGGAAGAGCGAAGCCGCGTGCCGCTTCCGAACGGGAAGCTGCTGACAGTCGAGTTGCGCTTCGGCGACTCGGTGCTCAGGCTTGCCGATGAGCTCCCCGAGCTGGACGTGCTCTCGCCGCAGGCGGTCGGCGGCACAGCGGTCGTCCTGCATCTCTCGACCGACGACGTCGAAACCTTCTGGCAGCGCGCGCTCGACGCGGGTGCCGAGGTCATTCACCCGCTCGAAGATCAGTTCTGGGGCAACCGCCAGGGCCAGATCGCCGACCCCTTTGGTCACCGCTGGAACCTCTCCCAGCCCCTGCGCGACGTTCCGCCCGAAGAGGTGGCGCGCGCCGCGGCCGCGGCGTTCGCTGGATCAACCTGACGAAAGGACGCTCATGAGGAGCCGCCACGCTCTCTCCATGTCGGAGGCTGCGGCGGCCACTGCCGCTACGGACGAGTTCGACGCTCGGGTTCACCATCTGCTCCAGAGGACGTGCGAGGTGGCCCGCGGGTAAGCGCCAGCCCCCTGCGCGGACTGCTCGCGGTGCCCATCGTCGGCGAGGACGGGCTCAACTACGGCCTGTTGCAGGTCTCGGACAAGGTCGACGGCGGCGACGTTCGTGGTCATCGAGCCCGCTTAGCGCTCGTCGCTGAAGCGGCTCAGGGCACGACGGCGAACAGGCGCCATTCGCCCGGCACGCCTTTCAGCTCGACCGGCCCTCGTTCCACGAACTCGATCCCCGATCCGGCGACGAGGTCCTTGACCGTGCTCGAGACCAGGACTTCGCCCGGCCCGGCCTCGGCTGCGACGCGTGCGCCGATGTTCACTGCGATGCCGCCGACTGTGTTGTCCATCAGCTCGCACTCGCCTGCGTGGAGCCCTGCGCGCACCTCGAGCCCGATTCCGCGCACGCCCTCGGTGATCGCGCACGCGCAGCGAATTGCGCGTGCCGGCCCGTCGAACGAGGCAAAGAAGCCGTCGCCGGCGGTGTCGAGCTCTCTCCCGCGGTAACGGACGAGTTGGCGGCGGATCAGATCGTGGTGAGCGTCGCGGAGCTCGCGCCAGCGCGCATCGCCGAGCTCGACGTTCTTTGCCGTCGAGCCGACGATGTCCGTGAAGAGGACCGTCGCGAGCACGCGGTTCGGCTCGGCTTCCTCCCAGGCTCGCGCCTCCCAGGCCTCGGTGAGGAAGCGCTCGATCTCCGGGAGGAGCGCGTCCTGGAAGGTGAACATGGAGTGGTCCCCGCCCGGAATCTCCACGTGGCGCGCTCCGGCGATGTTCTCGGCGACGAAACGAGAGCCTCGAACAACG
>JBKPFD010000084.1:0-6444 GCA_046729155.1 Actinomycetota bacterium | reverse complement strand
ACGAACGTGCGCTTCACCGTCGCGTACGACCCGGGCCGGTTCGACGGCCTGATGCTCGCGCGGTACGACGCCGACACGCACGACAACACCCCGGTACTGCGAGCGCCGCTGGCCTGATCACGGAGCCACGCGGCCGCTGGCAACGAAGGCGGCGTGCGTGAGCGGCATTTCGCGCTCGAGGAACGACTCCGCGGCCGCCGCGTACTGGCGGATCTCGAACTGGGCCGCCTCGTGGTTCCGCAGCGAGCAGAAGTGCATCAGGCTGCGCGGGTTGCAGCTCCAGTAGTACTTCGTGTACGTCGAGAGCGGTAGCACGGCGCGCGCGACCTCCTTCGCGACGCCCTGCTCGAGCATCCGCTCGTACGCCTGGAAGGCGCGCAGCGCGTTGTCCTCGATCTCCTTGCGCGCGTTCTCGCGCACCTCGTCCTCGACCGGCTCGAACGTGTAGGCGCCCGGCTTGCCGACCTGCGTGCGGACGAACTCGGGAACGTAGAACTCGGGCTCCATCTTCGAATAGCGCCCACTCCACTCGTTGTAGCTGTGCCCGGCCCTGTGCCGGTGGTGCTCGCGGACGACGAAGAGCGGCGCCTTGACGACGAACCGGAAGTAGCCGTGCTCGAACGGCGAGCCGTGCCGCTCTCGCATCAGGAAGCGGATCAGGCCCGCGTCCCGCTCGCTCATCTCCTGCGAAGCCTGGTTGAAGGAGACCCGCGCGCCGTTGACGACCGCGAGGTCGGAGGCGAGCGAGCCGTCGAGCGCGACGAAGCCGTGATCCAGAACGGGAACGACGTTCTCGGCTAGGACTTCCGGTGTGACGGCCACGAAGCCGAGTCTAGCGAGGCTCTATGTCGGCACTTCCGGCTGGTCCTACCCGTCGTGGCGGCCCGACTTCTACCCCGCCGGCGCCAAGCCGGCCGAGTTCCTCCGCCACTACGCCGAGCGGCTCCGGGCGGTCGAGCTGAACACGACGGGCTACCGGATTCCCGCCGAAGATCAGTTCACGCGCTGGGCCGAGCAAACCCCGCCCGGCTTCCTTTTTGCTCCGAAGCTGAACGCCTATCGCTCGACCGACGTGGGCACGTTCGAGGAACGCGTGCGCATGCTCGGCGACCGGCTCGGCCCGATCCGGGTACTCGTCGGCTACGCGCGAGACGAAGGCCTGCTGGCGCTGATGCTCGGATCGCTCTCGCCGGAGCTCCGCCTCGCCTTCGACTTCCGGCACGGCTCGTGGGAAGGAATCGAGCTCCCGCAGAACGCCGTCAACGTCAACGAGCTGGATTCGCGGTCGCGATTCCGCTACCTGCGGCTGCGCGAGCCGCCGTACGACGACGCCGCCTTGCGCGAGTGGGCCGATCGCATCGCTCCGCTCCTCGCCGCGGGCGTCGAGGTCTTCTGCTTCTTCAAGCACGAGGAGGAGCCGAGCGCGCCGCGGTACGCGGCGCGCCTCGTCGAGCTCCTCTCGGGCGGCTAGGCCGGAGCCGCGCCGCCGACGCCCCCGGCCGAACCTGAGGGCGCCTCCACCTTGTCGACCACCTCGTAGAGCCCGTCGGCGCCGATCGACTCGATGTGCGGCGCCATCTTCTCGGCGCGGGCCTCGATCCTTGCGCGACCTTCCTCGTCGCTCGTCAGCGCTTCGATGTCGCCGTCGTAGAACCCGAAGGCGATGATCTCGTCCGGGTCCTTCAGGTTGCGGACGACGTAGGCTTTCTTCCAGCCCTCCGTCCACTCGTCCTCGGCGGGCTGCCAGGCCTTCCGCCACTCGTCGTAGGCCCCGGGCTTGAGCTTGCGCACGGTCAGCGCGACGTACATCGCTCCTCCTTGGCTCGAAGGTTTTGAAAGAACCTACGCCCGGGTACGGCTCGGCTGCAACCGACACAAGAGGAGAGGGGTCATGGCGGAGCTGACAACACTGGAGACGAAGCTGGCGGAGGTGACCGGGCTGGCGATGGCCGCCCGCGGCGCGGGCGAGAAGGTCTCGAGCCTCGTCGACGACGGCGAGCTCAAGGACACGCTCGCGCAGATGCGCGAGGAGGCGGCGGAGACAGAGGAACGCTGCACGCGAGTCGCCGAAGGGCTCGACGGCAAGAAGACGGCGATCCTCGAGAAGGCCCGCGAGACGAAGCAGGAAGCGACCGAGATGATGAGCACCTACCTCGGCGAGGACGCGGACGGGCTCGACGGCTTCGAGTTTCTGACGATGGCCGAGGCGGGCGAGGTCGGCCACTGGGAGGTGCTCGGCGTGCTCGGCGAGAAGGCCGGAAAGGCGGACGTCCAGGAGCTCGTCCGGTGGGCGACGCCGATCCAGCAACGGCACTTCGAGACCGCGCGCCAAGGATCGCTGCAGCTGGCCGCCGAGGAAGATCCGAACGCGGTCGAGGGCTAGTAACTGGCCGCTTGAGGGCTGGTCAGGTCGGCTCCGCGCTCGACGATCTCCGCGAGCGCGGAGACCGTGCCCTCGATCTCCTCGTCGGTCGTGAAGAAGTGAGGGCCGAAGCGCAGGCCCGCGTCGGGTCGGAAGTCGCAGACGATGTCTCGGGCGTCGAGCTCTGCGTGCACGGCCTGGAAGTTCGGGACGTTGACGACGACCGACCCGCCGCGGCGCTCGGGCTCGCGCGGGCTGACGACGTCGAACCCCGCCTCGTCGAGCAGACGGATGAACAGCTCCGTCTGGCGCAGTGAGTTGACGCGAATCCGCTCGACGCCGATCTCCTCGACGATCTCGTAGCCCGCCGTCGCGGCGTGGAGGGCCGGGACGTTCGGCGTGCCCGTGAGGAAACGCGCCGAGCCCGCCGCGTACTCGAGCTCGGGCTCGAACGCAAAGGGGCGTGCGTGCGCCTGCCAGCCGACGAGCGTCGGCTCGAGCGTCTCGGCGAGGTCCGGCCGCACGTCGAGCCAGGCCGCGCCCGGGCCGCCGCAGAGCCACTTGACGCTGCCGCCGACGGCGAAGTCGACGCCGAGCGCCGTCACATCCAACGGGACGGTGCCGACGGACTGGTAGGCGTCGAGGACGACGCAGGCGCCGACCTCGTGCGCGCGGCGGATGATCGGCGCCACGTTCTTGATGCGGCCGCTCCGGAAGATGACGTGGCTGATCGGGACGAGCAGCGTGCGCTCGTCGATCGCCTCGACGATCGCCGCCTCGTCGGGGCAGGTGACGATCTCGGCGCCCCGCTCGCGCTGCGCCTGGTACAGGTAGCGCACCGACGGGAAGTTCTCCTCCTCGTACACGATCCGCCGCCGCTCGCCGTCGAGGCGGAAGCACGAGAGCACGACGGCCTCCGCGATGGTCACGTTCTGGTGCATGACCGTCGAGCCGGGCGGCGCGCCGATCAGCCGCCCGAGCTGGTCGCCGACCGTCTTCGACATGTCCCACCAGCCCTCGCCCCAGGCGCGGATGCCGCGCGTCTTCCAGACGGTCGTGTACTCGGCGAGGCGACGCTCGGCTTCGGCCGGCATCGGTCCGAGCGAGTGGCTGATCAGGTACGTCGTGTCCGCGAGGATCGGGAACCGGTCCCGGTACGCGGTCAGATCCGTCACGGCTCCGAGTCTATTCGGGTCTGCGGGCGACGATGACGAGCCGCGTTTTCCGTGAGAGCTCGTTTCCTTCCAGGTCTCCGAAGTACTGGACGTCGACGAGCCCGGCCCCTTCGATCAGCTTCCCGAGCTCGGTCGCCGTGTACGTGCGGATCCGGTAGGTGACCGCTTTTCGCGTCCCGTCCGGTCGGATGAGGATGTGGTCGTTCTCCATGACGCCTTCGCCGTACTCGAAGCGCCGTTCCTCGACGAGCGTCGCGCCGTCCGGGAGCGGGTCCCAGGTTCGCTCCTGGAGGATGTGCATCAGCCGGTCGCGGTGCATGGTCTCGACGACGAGGCGTCCGCCGGGCCTGAGGACGCGGCAGAACTCGGCGAGGGTGCGCTCATCGCCCTCCTCGCCGCGGTAGCCGAGTGAGGAGAAGAGGCAGAGCACGGCGTCGACGGACGCGTCCTCGAGGGGGAGATCTCGGTGATCCGCCTGTACCCAGCGCGGCCACTCGCCCTCTCCCGCGCGCCGGCGAGCCTCGTCGAGAAGCACCGGCGAGCGGTCGACGCCGACGACGTGATAGCCGGCGGCGGCGAGCGGGATCGAATGGCGCCCGTACCCGCACGGCGCGTCGAGGACGTCGTCGCCGGGCTCGCAGCCGGCGAGCCGAGCGGCGGCGACAGCTTCTTCCTCCTGCGGGCCGCCACGGTCGAGAGCCGCGTACGTCAGCAGGTACATCTCGTCGAAGAGCTCGTCCCAGTCGTCGCGCTCCATCAGCTGATTCTCCTCAGGACGCCGAGCGCGCGTTGGTTCCAAGGGACGCGATGCGTGGTGCCGGCGCCTGCAAGCTGACCGCGGTTCTCCAGGTACCAGTCGTACGTGCGTATGAGCGCGTCGGCGTTCGAGAAGCGCGGCTGCCAGCCGAGGAGACGCTTGGCCTTGCCGACGTCGACGTACGAGTCGCGGTGCGCCGTCTTGTAATGCCACTCCGCGAGCGGCGACAGGCGGGCGAGCTCGAGGCCCCGGAGCACGAGCTCGGCCGGACGAGCGGGGACTGGCGTCACGCGGCTATCCGAGCCTGCGTGGTCGATCAGCGCTTCGAGGTCCGAGCGGACGGTGCCGAACTCCTCGGCGCCGATGTTCAGAGTCTCGCCTCCGACCTCGGCTTCGGCGGCGAGCACGATCGCGTCGACCAGATCTTCGACGGCGAGGAGCTGGTAGCGGTTCTCGCCGTTGCCGAGGACGTAGATACGCCGGCCCTCGGCCACCCAGTCGAAGAGGATCTCGAACACGCCGAGGCGCTCCGGCCCGATGAAGGTCTTCGGCCTGACGACGACGACGTCGAGGCCGCGGCGGGCGAAGGCCCGGCAGACGTTCTCGGCCTCGATCTTCGAGCGGCCGTAGTGGCCCACGCCGTCGAGCGGCGCGCCCTCGTCGATCGGGTGCGTTTCGGGGACGCCGTAGACGGCGGTCGTCGAGACGTGCACGACGCGGCCGACGCCTGCCTCGAGCGCAGCGGCGAGAAGCATCGCCGTACCGTCGACGTTGATCGAACGAATCTCGTCCCGGGAGCCGCGGATCGGGAGTGCCGCTGCGGCGTGGACGAGGACGTCGGCGCCGGCCGCGAGGCGGCGCGCGGCGGCGGGGTCTCGCACGTCGCCGCGCAGCTCGTCGACGTCACGCTCGAGCTCGGCGTCGTCGAGCGGCGCCAGGTCGAGCGTGCGGACGGCGTGGCCGTCGGCGAGGAGCCGCCGCGCGAGGTGCAGGCCGAGGAAGCCGGCACCGCCGGAGATCGCCCAGAGCATGGCGGTGACGATATTGGCTCAAAACCGGCGCGGAGACATGCGTGCCGGCCCGATACGCTCACCGCGGATGGCGGGTGGACTCTCCTCCCCACCCAGGGTGGGGCTGTGAGGTGCGGGCTACTCGTACTGCAGCGCGCGCAGTACGTTCAGCCGGCTCGCGCGCCGGGCAGGCGCGACCGCCGCCAGCACGCCGACGATCATCGACACGAGCGCGAACGCGATCAGGTTCTTCCACGGCGGAGCGAGCTCGAACTCGAACTGCGAGAGCGCCCGCGTCACGAGCACTGCCAGGAAGATCCCGAGCGGCAGGCCGAGCGCCGCGCCGATCAACGCGGTGATCACGCTCTCCTGGCGCACCATGCGCGCGACCTGATTTCTCGTCATCCCGACGGCGCGCAGCATCCCGAGCTCGCGCGTCCGCTCGAACACGCTGAGCACGAGCGTGTTGACCATCCCGAAGAGGCTGACGACGACCGCCAGCGCGAGCAGCACGTAGAGCGTGATCAGGAAGTTGTCGAGCTCCTTGTCCTGGTCGGAGATCCACGCCTCGCGCGTCTGCACCTTGGCGTCGGGGAAGTTCACGAGCGCCGACTTGAGCTCGGCCTCGGTCGCGTCAGTTGCCGGAGCCCGGGTCTCGACGAACGTGAACAGGTTCTGAGGCCGCTCGTAGATGCGGTCGAAGTACGACTGGCTGATGCTGACCGCTCCCAGCAGCGGGTAGAAGGGCGGCGCCTTGTAGATCCCTTTCACTTCGAGCAGAGTTTCCTCGCCGTTCGGCGTGAGCAGCGGGAAGCGGCTGCCGACCTCGAGGTTCTTGTCCTCCGCGAAGTTCTTGTCGACGATCGCATCGAAGGGGCGAAGGTTCTCGACCGAGGCGTCGGAGCCCTCCTTCCAGTCGAAGTTGTAGACCTTCGTGATCGTCTTCGGATCGACCCCGGTCACCTGCTGTCCCGATCCGGCGACCTTGCCGATGTCGGAGCGGACGCTCGAGGCGACCGCCACTTCGTCCGCCCGCGCGATCGCACTGCCCGCCGCCGGTGAGATGGACTCGAACCCGTTGCCCGACGTGATCATGTAGTCGGACTTCACCTGATCCTCGATCGCGCCACGGTTGGACAC
>JBKPFD010000083.1:0-7117 GCA_046729155.1 Actinomycetota bacterium | reverse complement strand
ATCCGAGGCCGCCGGCGGGGCCGCCGTGCGCTCGGCGGCGGTGCGGTAGAAGAAGGCCGCCGAGCTCGGACCGTTCGGGTCGGGCGCAGCGAGGTACATGTCGTACTGGCGCTGCCTCGCGTAGGTCAGCTCGAGACGCATCAAGCGTTCGAGCAGCTCACGGCCGCTCCCGCGGAGCGCTCGGCGGCGGTACGCGCCGACCCACGTCTCGCCGCCGGGCGGCGTCAGCGCAGCGGCGAGGCTCGGCAGCGTCACACGCAGGCGGAGCTTCGGCGCGACGGCGCCGACCGTGCGGCCGCGAACGTCGATCCTGAGCCGCGAGCCACCGCGGCCGTCGAGCCTCCCCGAGACGGGGACGATTCCACGCGGGAAGCCGGCGACGCGCACCGTTCCCGGAGCGAACGTGAGCGTGCCCTCGACGCGGACCGGCACTGCCACAGGCATCCGTGTGGGGCTCACCGGGCCGACGACTCGCACGAAGATCCCCTCCCCCGCGACGTCGCTCCGCACCGCGCGCCGGAGCTCGTCGAGCGCCTGCGCGACGCTCAGCGGCTCAGCCTGCGCGGCGAATGCACGCGCCTGCGCACCCGTCGCGTTCTCGATCTTGAGCGTCGTGTGCAGGTCGCCGCTGCGCCGCTCGCCGGGCGCGAGCGGCCTGCCGTCGACGGTCGTCTCCATTCGGATGCGCACGGGCAGCGAGCCCGCAGCCTCGGCCGGCCGCAGCTCGACCCAGGCGACAAGGACACGGCCGCCGGGCGAAAACCCCTGCCAGAGGAGCTCGTTCTTCCGCTGACCCGGGGTCGACTGCGTTCCCGGCCCGGGCGTGACCGCCTTGACGGGCGCCGGGATCGAGAAGACGTAGTCCCCCTGCGGGCGCACGGAGATCCGATGCAGCACGCGAACCGAGGTCGGCGATCCGTCGCTGTTCACCCCGACGACGACGAGCTCGCGCGTTCGCAGGCCGCCGACGAAGAGGCTCGGCGTCAGCGGCAGGCCGGAGGCGCCCGGATTCGGCGGCACCGGAGGGGTGAGCGGGAGAGCCGAGTCGGTCCGGGGCAGGTCGACGAAGCGTCCCTGCGCGGCCGCGGCGGAAGCGATCGCCAGGCCGGCCGCCGCGGCCAGTGTCGTCGCGAGGAGGATGCGCGACTTCAGCGCCGCTGGTCGATCACGGGAAGCGTCGATGACAGCGGATCGTCCTTGACCGGCGCGTACGTCATGTCTTCGAACCGCGCGAAGTAGACGTCGTCGTCGACGACGCCCTCGTGGTTGCGCTCGTTGAACCCGCGCTGGTCGCCGTTCGCGCCCTCGACCGAAACCTGGTTGAGCGCGGCGAGGATCTTCTCCTTGTCGTCGAGGCCGTCCGCGTCGCGAATCGCGGCGGCGAGGACGTTGACGCAGTCGTAGGAGTACATCGCGTAGTCGGGCGGCTGGACGACCTGCTCGCCCTTCGACGTCTTCACGCCCACGGGCTGGGCGCCGAACTCGGCCTCGAACCGCCCCTGGAAGTTCAGGAACGGCCCCGAACCGACCTCGGCCGTCGGCCGCCCCGCCGCAAAGGTGAGACCGTCGACCCAGCGGGGATGGTTGGCGAGCTGCTGCCGGACGAGCGGGTCCTCGCCGGTCGCCGGCGTGTAGACGGGCACGTCCCAGCCAGAGCCCCGCGCTGCGGCGATGACTGCCCCGATCGTGCCCGGCTGCGCCCAGACGACGAGCCCGGTGGCGCCCGAGCGGCGGGCGCGAAGCACCTGCGGCGAGAGGTCGGGCGCGCCGAAGGGCACGGCGACCTTCGTCGCCACGGCCTCCGGGTTGCGGGCGAACGCCTCGTCGAGCGCATCCGATCCCTGCTGGCCGTACGTCGAGTCGTCCACGACGAGCGCGAGGCGGAGCCCCTTCGGGATCAGGTACTCGGCGAGCCTAAAGGCGGTGCCGTGGTCGGTCGGCGCGATCCTGAACACGTTCGGCCGCTTCTCGGTGTCGATGAGACCCTCGCCGCCCTGGTACGTGATGCAGATCGGCACGTCGGCATCGCGGGCGAGCTGCCACGAGGCGTTGACGCCGGTGCCCTCGTCGATGACGGCGACGGCACCGTCGGCGATCGCGCGGCGCACGTTCTGCACCGCTCGGCGCGCCGAGAGGCCGGAGTCGTAGCGCTTGACGCGGAAGACGACCGTCCCGTCCTTCGTCGTCACGCGGGTCGCCGGTCCGCTCGCGGCGAGCTGGGCCCCGTTCGCGATCGTCTCGCCCACGTACGGCGTCTTCGAGAACGGCGCGTTGACCGCGATCAGCGCCGTCGTGGACGAGGCGGGCGAGTCGCCGCCACAGCCCGCGGCCAGGACGACAAACGCAACGGATGCAGGAAGAAGGGTGCGCACGGGGTCGGCGATGCTACAGGCCCTGACGGCCGAAGTACGCGGCTCGAACGGCCTCGTTCGCGGCGACGTCCGCGACCGCTCCGGACGCGATCACCTGACCGGCGGACAGCACCGTGACCCGGTCGGCGACGAGACGAACGAACCGGAGGTTGTGCTCGATCAGGAGCAGGGCGAAGCCGCTCCCGCGGAGATCGGCGAGGAGCTCGGCGACGCGGTCGAGCTCAGCGGGCGACGCGCCCGCCGCAGGCTCGTCGAGGAGGAGGACGCGGGGCTCGGTCGCGAAGGCGGACGCGAGCATCAGCAGGCGCTGCTCGAGGGCCGACAGCTCCGCGGCGCGGCGGTCGAGCTCGCCAGCGAGGCCGACGAGCGCGAGTGCCGCGGCGGCCCGCTCCCGCGCGGCACGAGCTTCCGCCCTGGCTTTCGGCGTCGCGAGGAGCGTGCGCAGAGCACCTCCGTGCCGGCGACGCAGGCCCGCGCCGACGAGCGCGTTCTCGAGCACGGTCAGGTCGCCGAAGACGGCCGTCGTCTGCTGCGTGGCGACGACGCCTTGAAGCGCCCGTTCGCGCAGCGTGAGGCCGTCGAGGCGCTCGCCGCCGAGCGTGACCGTCCCCGATTCCTGGGGCAGGGCCCCGGCGAGGATCCGCAGCGCGGTCGTCTTCCCCGAACCGTTCGGACCGATCAAGGCATGGATGGAGCCTGGAGCCGCCTCGAGGTCGAGGTCGTCGAGCGCGACGAGGTTCCCGAAGTGCTTCGACACTCCGCTGGCCGTGAGCTCCGCCGCGTCGGGCGAGCGGGCCGGAGCGACTTGGACGGGCCGGGCGGCTACACCCGTGCGGGCGGCCCGCGGGCGCCGGCCAAGCACCGCGGGGATGAGCCCCTCACCGCCGAGGCCGAGCGCGACGAGCAGCACGTACCCCGTGACCATCATGTCGAGCCGCCCCGGCGGAACGTCGAGGGCCGCACCGATCTGGTCCGCAGCCTGTGAGACCCCGGCGAGGACGACCATGCCGACGACGGCGCCGAAGGGCGACCGCGCCCCGCCGAGGATCACGGCGACGAACAGCTCGAACGACAGCAGCGCGTCGTAGCTCGTCGGGTCGGCCACCTGCACGAGCTCGACGCCCAGTGCGCCGGCGAGCCCGCCGACCGCAGCGGCAGCCGCGAATGCGGCAAAGCGCAGGCGCGCTACCGGGACGCCAAGCGCACTCGCGGCCCCGGGGTCGTCACGGGCGGCCGCGAGTGCCAGGCCCGGCCCGCGCCGCGCGAGCACGGCGTAGGCGAGGACGGCGAGCACGACCAGGATGACGCCGACCTCGTAGTGCACCGTCGGTGTCAGCTCGACCCCGAGGACACTCGCCCGAGGCAGGACGAGCCCTTGCGAGCCACCGGAAATGCCTGGAAATGAGGTCAATGCGAGCGCCACGATCCACGTCAGGATCCACGTTGCCGCGGCTGTGAACGCGCCGCGAAGGCGGCCGGTGGCGAGCGCCGTGAGCATGCCGGCGACGACCGTGGCCAGGATCGCGAGCGCCAGCGACGGAAGCACCGGCCAACCTCCCTTCGCTCTTGCGATCGCCTCCGTGAACGCGCCGATGCCGACGAACGCGCCCTGGCCGAGGGACGGAATGCCCGCGAGGCCGGCGACGTACGAGAGCCCGACCGCCGCGAGCACGAGGTAGACCCACGAGGCGAGATCCGGCATGCGGCCCGACAGCGGGAGGATCGCCGGGGCGAGCAAGGCGAGAACGGCAGCGGTCAGCCAGAGCGTCTCGCGGCGACCCCAGGCCGAGCGGACGTCGCGCGTGGCTTCTGCGAGCGCGTGCCGAGTCTGCGCCAGCGTTGCTGCGGCTCCGTTCACGCGCGTTCGGCGACGGCGTCGGAGCGGAGCGACCGGAGGGCGATCAGGAGCAGCGCGAAGGCGAGCGGCAGGATCTCGCCGTACTGCGGGCCGAGGCCGACACCCGAGATCCGCAAGTTGTCGATCGCCGCCTCGGCGAGGCCGACGCCGAGGCCGGCGGCGAACGCGGCCCAGGGCGACCCGAAGCGGACGATCAGCGCGGCGACGAGGCCCTTGAGGCCGAGGAGCGTGGCGTTGTCGACGCTGAACGGCGCGGACGGCGCAGCGGCGACGGCGGCGATCGCGGCGAAGGCGCCGACCAGCCCGAAGGCGAGGGCGACGAGGGCCTCGATCGGGATTCCGACGAAGGCGGCGCCCTCTGGATCGGAAGCGATCGCCTGTAGCGCGCGCCCGCGGCGGGTGCGCTCGAGCGTCCAGGCGGCGAGCGCGGCGAGGAGGGCAGCGACGCCGATGACGAAGAACGAGCGGAGCTGCACGCTCGCGCCGGCGATGTGGACGAGGCCGTCGTCGCCCAGCCGGTCGAAGCGGAAGGGGTCGGGGAAGACGTAGGCGGGGCGGGTGAACACCGCGCCGATCAGGCCTCGGATCGCGAACGCGACCGCGAGCGTGGCGGCGACCCAGCCGAGCGTCGATCTCCGCACGAGGTACGGGTGCACGACCGCATAGCTCGCGGAGCCGACGGCGATGCAGAACGCGAGCCCGACCGCGAGCGCGACCGCGAACCGCCCTGCCGAGATGCTCGTCTGGCTGACGGCCGAGGTGCCCGCGGCCACGAAGAGCGTGGCGAACACGGCCAGCCCGACGAGGTCGCCGAGGGCGAAGTAGATGATCCCGGTCAGGCGGTAGATGAGCGAGTGCCCGACCGCGACGAGGCCGTAGACGCCTCCCGCGGACAGGCCCGTGACGATGATCTGGACTGTGAGGCTCACGGGCCGATGCTTACCATGTCGGCGTGACTGCCAGGCTGCTCGCCGTCGCGGCAGCGCTCAGCCTGATCGGGCCGCTTCAGCGCTCCTTCCGCTTCTAGTACTCCACGCGCTCGAGGTAGAGGCCCGCTGCCGGTGCTGTCGAACCGGCCTCCGACCGTGGACGTCCTTCAAGCAGCCGTGCCAGCTCCGGGGGCGGGCGCTCGAGCATCGTCCCCACGAGGACGCGCACCATGTGGCGCAGGAAGCTGTCAGCCGTGATCTCGAGCTCGAGCGCGTCGCCCCGCTCGAACCAGGCGGCCTCGCGCACGGTCCGCGTGAAGACTTCGTGCTGGGTCTCGGTCGGCGTGAACGCGCGGAAATCGTGCGTCCCGATCAGCAGGTCGGCCGCGTCCGCGAGGCCCTGGACGTCGAGCGGATGCGGATACCACCAGCTGCGGTGCTGCTCGAACGGCGAGGGCGTCGCGCGGCGCCAGATGCGGTAGCGGTAGCTGCGTGCGGTCGCCGAGTGCCGCGCGTGGAAGTCCGGCGGCGCCGCCTCCGCCGCGAGCACCGACACGTCGTCCGGAAGCGCGGTGTTCAGCGCTACGGCGGCCCGCTCGACCGGCGGTCCTCCCTCCACGTCCACGCTCGCCACCTGCCCGCGCGCGTGCACGCCCGTGTCGGTGCGGCCCGCAACCGTGAGGTTCTCGGTCGAGTCGTACGTCCAGCCGAGCGCGTCTCGAACGATGCCCTCGACGGTGCGCAGATTCGGCTGCGCCGCCCAGCCGCGGAACCGCGTGCCGTCGTATTCGAGCGCGAGCCTGAGCCTCACGGGCCCGTATCATCTCGCCGCGTGAACGAAGACGAGTGGCGCGTCGAGGTCGAGCTGGAGGACGAGGACGGCGGCTTCGGCCTGCTGGACCGGCTCCGGTCCCACGATCTCGACCACGAGGCACGGAAGCGCCTCGGCGGCCGCGCGATGGTCACGCGCGACGGGGCGCGGCTCTTCGTCTACGCCTCGACCGAGGACGCGGCTCGCGAAGCGGAGCGCGTCGTCGGCGAGCTGGCAGCGAAGGACGAGCTCGTCGCCAGGACGGCCCTGACGCGCTGGCATCCCGTCGAGGAGGCCTGGAAGGACGCGGCGCTCCCCTTGCCACGCACAGACGCGCAGGTGGCAGAGGAGCTGGAGCAGAAGGAGGAGGCGGAGTGGCAGGAAGCCGCCGACGAAGGCTCGTTCGACTGGCTCGTCAAGGTCGCCCTGCCTGCGCGCGCCGCCGCGGCCGAGCTCGAGGAGGCCCTTCGCGTCGAAGGCCTACCGGCGCACCGCCGGTGGCGCTATCTCACGATCGATGCACTGACCGAGGAGCAGGCGAACGAGCTGGCCGATCGCGTCCGCGGCGAGGCGCCGCCCGAAGCGGAGGTCTGGGTCGAGGCGACGGGCGACGACATCCCGTCGCCCTCGTTCGTGCTGCTCGAGTCCCGGCTCCCGGGACTCTAGGCCGGGATTTCCTCTTCCTCGGGCTCGCGCTCGCGGACGACCGGTGCAGGCGCGGCCGGCGGCACGTAGTCGACCAGCTCGAGGTAGACCATCTCCGCCGAGTCGCCGTAGCGCGGTCCGAGCTTGACGATCCGCGAGTAGCCGCCCGGCCGTCCTTCGAACCGCGGCGCCACGTCCGAGAACAGCTTGGTGACGACGTCGTTCGAGCGCAGGAACGCCAGGGCCTGCCTGCGCGCCGCGAGGTCGCCACGCCGTCCCAGCGTGATCATCTCCTCGGCGATCGGCTTGACCGCCTTCGCCTTGGCGATCGTCGTCTTGATCCGCCCGTGCTCGATCAACGCGCCGGCGAGGTTCGCGTAGAGCGCCTTGCGGTGCGCGGAGTCGCGCCCGAGCTTCTTCCCCGCCTTCCTGTGGCGCACGGTCCTGCCTACTCCTCCCCGCGCAGCGTCAGCCCGTGCGTGGCGAGCGTCTCCTTGACCTC
>JBKPFD010000082.1:0-1250 GCA_046729155.1 Actinomycetota bacterium | reverse complement strand
GTGGGCACGATCTCGGTCGAGGTCTCGGAGCACCTCTCGCAGCTCCTCACGCGCCAGGGCATCCCGCACAACGTGCTGAACGCCAAGCAGCACGAGAAGGAGGCGGCGATCATCCAGGACGCGGGCGAGCCCGGTGCGGTCACGATCGCGACGAACATGGCCGGCCGCGGCGTCGACATCAAGCTCGGCGAAGGCGTCGTCGAGGCCGGCGGGCTCTACGTGCTCGGCACGGAGCGGCACGAGGCGCGCCGCATCGACAACCAGCTGCGCGGCCGTTCAGGCCGTCAGGGCGACCCGGGCGAGTCGCGGTTCTACCTGTCCGGGCAGGACGACCTCGTCAGGCTCTTCGCCGGCGACCGGATCCACTCGATCATGGAGCGCTTCAAGGTGCCTGATGACCAGCCGATGGAGTCCGGCCTGCTCTCGAAGCAGATCGAGAACGCGCAGAAGAAGGTCGAGGAGCAGAACTTCGTCGCGCGCAAGAACGTCCTCAAGTACGACGACGTGCTAAACACGCAGCGCGAGGTCATCTACCGGCAGCGCCGCCAGGTGCTCGAGGGCGAGGACCTCTCCGGCGAGGTCAAGGCCTGGATCCGCGACGTCATCGAGCGCACCGTCGACCAGTCGGCGCCGGACGAATTCTCCGAGGACTGGGACCTCGAGGGCCTCTGTACCGCCATGCAGACGGTCTACAACACCGACATCACGGCCGGAGAGCTGCGCGAGGACCTCTCGGACATCTCGCGCGAGACCCTCGTCGAGGAGTTCCTCGAGGACGCGCTCGAGGAGTACGGCGAGCGGGAGAAGCTGTGGGGGCCGGAGGTCGCACGCGAGGTCGAGCGTTACCTGATCCTCGAGGTGGTCGACACCCGCTGGCGCGAGCACTTGGAGAACATGGACTACTTGCGCGAGGGCGTCCACCTGCGCGCCTTCGCGCAGAAGGATCCGCTCGTCGAGTACCGCGCCGAGGGGCACACGATGTTCGAGGAGCTCGGCGTCTTGATCCACGAGGAGGTCGTCAGCCTGCTCTTCCACGCCCAGATCGAGCCGCGCGACGTCGAGGACCTGCAGCGCGACGAGGACGTGAACGGCCAGCCCATGGAGTACGCGCACGAGTCGCTGGCGGGCGCGGACGCGATCGCCGCTGCCGGTGCGGGGGCGGGCATCGTCGCGTCGGAGCGCGGGACCGGCGCCGTGACGGCCGGGACCGTCGGCGGCGGCGCGACAGCGGTCGCGACGCAGCGCGTCGT
>JBKPFD010000081.1:0-4485 GCA_046729155.1 Actinomycetota bacterium | reverse complement strand
GGTCGCAGTCGAAGTCGACAACTTGCGCAAGGAGTTCATCCGCTCGGACGGCGGCTCGCGCCTGCGCGGCCGGCGCAAGCGCGTCGAGGCGCTGAAGGGCGTCTCCTTCGAGATCGCCCGCGGCGAGTGCGTCGCCATCCTCGGCCAGAACGGGTCGGGCAAGTCGACGCTGGTCCGGCTGCTCTCGACGCTGCTCCTCCACGACGGCCGCAGCGCGCGCATCTTCGGCCACGACGTCTTCAAGGACACGCGCGCGGTGCGGCGCCTGATCAATCGCGTCTCGGTCGAGGCCTCCTTCTTCAAGAAGATGTCCTCGACCGAGAACCTCTCCTATGCGGCCCGCTTCTACGGGCTCACCGTCGGTGAGACGCGGGACAAGATCCCGGAGATCCTCGAGAAGGTCGGCTTCCCCGCCGACCGCCGCGGCCAGGCCATGGAGGACCTCTCGAGGGGCATGCAGCAGAAGGTCGCCCTGGCGCGCGCGCTCCTGACACAGCCGATCCTGCTCCTCCTGGACGAGCCGACGACCGGCCTCGACCCGCGCTCGAAGCTCGAGGTGCAGGACTTCATCCGCGAGGTGCGGCGGATCCACGACGCGACGATCCTGCTCTGCACGCACGACCTCGACGAGGCCGAGACCCTCGCCGACCGCGTCGGCATCCTCGACGACGGCCGGCTGCTCGCCCTCGAGCCGGTCTACCAGCTCAAGCGCCGCTACGACGCCGAGACGCTCGAGGAGGCGTTCTTCGCCGCGACCGGGCGGACGTTCGAGGACGAGAAGCCCGAGGACGAGGAAGAGGAGGACTGATGCCAGGTGCCGCAGCAACACTCCGTCACGAGCTGATCGGGCTCGCCGGCGTCTTCGAGCGCAACGTCTACCTCGTCAGACGCTACATCTGGTGGGACATCGCCTTCTTCCTCTGGACGGTCGCGAACACGCTCACGATCGTCTTCATCGCCGAGGGCATCGAGGCGACCGGGGGCCAGATCGACGTCGACCGCGTGACGACGATCCTGCTCGTCGGCGCCGTCGTCTGGGCCTATCTCGGAATCATCTTCGAGATCCTCACCGAGACGGTCGCCTGGGAGCGCTGGGAGGGCACGATCGAGTACACGTTCATGGCGCCGCTCTCGCGCCCCATCCACCTCTTCGGGATGGGCCTGTTCGCGATCGTCTACGGCGTCGTCCGGGCAATCTTGCTCTTCGGCGTCGTCGCGCTCTTCTTCGATCTCGACCTGTCTCACGCGAACTTCGTCGCCGCGCTCGTCGTGCTGCTCGTGGCCTCGATCCCCTTCATCGGGATCGGGATGATGACCGCCGTCCTGCCCCTGATCTCCCCGGAGAAGGGGACGCAGCTCGGGTTCATCGCGCAGGGCCTCCTGCTCGTCGTCTCAGGCGTCTACTACCCGGTCGACGTGCTGCCCGAGTGGATGCAGTGGCTGGCGACGATCTCGCCGGCGACGTACGCGCTCGACGGCATGCGCGACGCGATCGTCGAAGGCCAGGGGCTCAGCATGATGTGGGACGAGATCTGGCCACTGATCGTGATCGGGATCGTCTCGATTCCGCTCGGGCTCGAGGTCTTCCGCCGCGGCGAGCGCTACGCAAAACGTCATGGGAAGCTCAAGCGCTCTGGGTAGTCGGGGGAACCTCCCGGTTCCCCCGAACCCCCTCCACGGGTCCGCTCCGCGGACAGGCGGCTGCGCCGCCGGAAAGCTGAAGAGGTCCGGATGAGCCTCCGGGTCCGCATAGCCGAGAGCGATGCGGACCTCGAGGCCTTCATCCGCATCCGCCGCGCCCTGCTCCCGAACGAATCCGGCGGCACGGTCGAGCTCATGCGGGCCGACCTCGCCGCGAACCCCGACCGGCGGTTCTACGTCGCCGAGCTCGACGGCGAGGTCGTCGGCAGCGGCCTCGTCAGCCTCTCGGATCTCGGGGACCGCTTCACAGTCAAGGTCCGCGTCCTCCCGCACGCCCGGCGCCGGGGGGTCGGGACCGCGCTGCTTCGCCGGCTCGTCACCCATGCCACGGGGGACAAGATCAGCGCGCACCTCGAGGAGGAGGCGTCCCGCCCGTTCGCCGAGCGATTCGGTTTCCGTGAGACCGATCGCCAGGTCGAGCAGGTGAAGCGACTCGGCGATGAGCCTCCGCCGCCTCCGCCGCCGGAGGGCATCGACGTCGTGTCGTGCGCGGAGCGGCCCGCGCTGCTCCGCGAGGCGTATCCGCTCGCCTCCGAGGGCTATCACGACATGGCCCTGGAGGTCCCGGCTCAGATCTCGCTGGAGAACTGGCTGCGCGACCACAAGGCGCTGCTGCCGGGCGGCTCGTTCGCCGCGCTCGCCGACGGCGAGATCGTCGGCTTCTCGGGCCTCGTCGACCACGACAACCCGGGCGTCGCCGAGGACGGGCTGACCGTCGTCCGGCGCGACTGGCGCCGCCGGGGCCTCGCGACGACGCTCAAGCGGATGGAGCTCGCCTGGGCCGGGGCGAACGGGTTCCACGAGGTCGTCACCTGGACCCAGCGCGCCAACGAAGGCATGAGGCGCATCAACGAGCTGCTCGGGTACGAGTACCGCGACGTCTCGATCACGATGGTCGCGCCGCTGCCGCTGACGGGGCTCGAATGAGACGCCTGCCCGCGACGACGGTCTACTACGGGCTCCAATTCCTGCTCTTCATGCCGACGTGGGTCGTCGTCTCCGTCTATCTCGTCCAGGAGCTGCACCTCTCGCCTCTCCAGCTCGTCCTCATGGGCACCGCGATGGAGGCGGCGGTCTTCCTGTTCGAGGTGCCGACCGGAGTCGTCGCGGACACGTACAGCCGCCGTCTGTCGCTCATCGTCGGCTACCTGGGGATGGGCATCGCCTGGATGCTCGTCGGCATCGTCTCGTCAGCGGGTGCGGTCATCGCGCTATGGGCGTTCTGGGGCCTGTCGTACACGTTCACGAGCGGTGCCTACCAGGCCTGGATCACGGACGAGGTCGGCGTGGAAAAGGTCGGGCGCCTGTTCCTGCAGGGCGCGCGCATCCGCTACGCGGGCGCCGTCGTCGGCCTGTTCGTGCAGGTCGGGATCGCCGTCGTCTCGCTGCGAGCCGGGGTGATCGCGGGCGGTGCGATCACCGTCGCATGCGGCCTGCTGTGCATCTTCCTCATGCCCGAGACCGGCTTCCGGCGGCGGCCGCGCGAGGAGCGAGGCTCGCCGCTGGCGGAGTTGCGCTCGACGGCCGTGAGCGGCGCGCGCTACGCGTGGGCGGCGCCCGTGATCGTGCTCCTCGTAGGCGTCGACTTCTTCATGGGCATGTCCAGCGAGGCCTTCGACCGATTGAAGGAGGCGCACTTCTTGCGCGACGTCGGCCTTCCGGCGGCCGGGCAGCTCGATCCCGTTGTCTGGTTCGCGATGTTCTGGCTCGTGGGGATCGTGCTCGGGTTCTTCGGAACGGGCTGGCTCCTCAGGCGCTTCGAGCGCAGGGGACGCGAGCTCGTCACGAGCTCCCTCTTTGCCCTTACGGTGGTTGAGATGGGCGCCATGCTGGCCTTCGCCCTCACGGGATCGACGTGGGTCGCGATCGCGGCGTTGCTCGGTGTGTTCTTCGCACGCGACCTCGGCGGGCCGCTCTACACGATCTGGTTGAACGAGCAGATCACCGACTCGAGCGTGCGCGCGACCGTGCTCTCGATCTCCGGGCAGGCCGACGCGATCGGGCAGGCCGCGGGCGGCCCCGTCCTCGGCGCGATCGGCAACGTGTGGGGGATTCGGGCCGCGCTGACGGCCGGCGCGCTCGTCATCGCGCCCGCCCTCGCTCTCTACGCGCGCGCGATCCGCTACGGCGGACGCGAGCCGGAGCTGGAGGAGCTCGCCGAGCCCGCCGAGGCGTGATCGGCCGCCTACGCATCCTCGAGCCGCTCAAGGAGCGCGACTTCGCGCTCTTCTGGGCGGGATGGACGGTCTCCCTGGTCGGCGACGGCTTCTTCCTCGTCGCCATCGCCTGGCAGGTCTACGACCTCTGGAACGTGCCGACGGCGCTCGCGATCGTCGGCGTAGCGGAGACCGTTCCGCTCGTCGCGTTCCTCCTCGTCGGCGGAGTCGTGACCGACCGCTTCGAGCGCCGTCTGGTCCTGATCGGCGCGAGCGCGGTGCGCGGCCTCGCCGTCGCTCTCCTCGGCGTGCTCGCGCTGACCGGCGCCATTGAGCTCTGGCACATCATCGTCATCGCGGCCGTCTACGGCGCCGGCCAGGCGTTCCAGGGCCCGGCGGCGGGCGCGATCATCCCCGACCTCGTCCCCCAGCGGCTACTCCTGCAGGCGAACTCGCTCTCGCAGGTGGTGCGACAGCTGGCCTTCGCGTTCGTCGGGCCGGCCGTCGGCGGCCTGGTCGTGCGTGGGCTCGGCGTCGGGGCCGCCTTCCTCGTCGACGCGGCGAGCTTCGCGTTCGCGATCGCGATGCTCTCGCTGCTCACCCCGCGCCCGGCGGCCGCGCGAAGCGA
>JBKPFD010000080.1:0-5834 GCA_046729155.1 Actinomycetota bacterium | reverse complement strand
AGCCAGGGCAGCGGCAGCAGGACCTGGATGACGGTTCCGATGAGGATCGACCCCGCATACACGTACAGCTCGCCGTCGGCCGTCTCCGCCTGCGGCACGCCGATCACGAGCCCGGCGATGATCGCGAGGTTCCAAACGACGGGGCTCAGGGCCGGAACCGTGAAGTGCTCGTAGCTGTTGAGGATCCCGACGACGATCCCGGAGACCCCGAGGAGGGCGACGATCGGGAACAGGATCCGCGAGAGCGTCACGGCGAGGTCCTCGTCCGCGAGGTCGAAGAGGCCCATCACCCACGGCGCGACGACGATGAAGAGCGCGGTCAGGCCGGTCAGGCCGAGCAGGAGCAGCCAGAAGAGGCTCGACGCGACGCGCCACGCGCGTGCGCGCTCGCCCTTCTCGAGCAGCTCCGTGAAGACGGGGACGAAGGCCGACGAGAGCGCTGCGTCGGCGACGAGCGCTCGCACGAGGTTCGGGACCTGGAAGGCGATGGTGAACGCGTTGATGCCCGCGCCCTCGACGCCGAAGTAGCGGCGGGCGACGATCTCGCGGACGAGGCCGAGGATGCGAGAGAGCCCGGTTGCGAGCGAGAAGATCGCCGTCGACCAGGCGAGTCGCCGGCCCCAGGCCCGCTTCTCCACGCGGCGAGTATAGGAACGGGGCCCGTCGGCCCTCGGTGCCGCCCTCCGTCCTGGCCGCCCTGCCGCGCCGAGGCTGCCGACCCTTTGGGCCCGCCGTTATGGCGCAGCCCAGCGCGAAGCGCTTGTCCGCGAAAGCGGACCGGTGGAGGGGGTCTGGGGGAACCGGGAGGTTCCCCTAGCTACCCGGCGAGCGCTCGAGGAACTGGCACGCGTGGGTGACGGCTCCGCGCCGAAGGTTTGCCGAGTCGCTCTGGTAGCATCGCTCGGCCCGCAGCGCGCGGGCATTCGTTCGAAATGCCCAATATCAGACAACAGAAGAAGCGCGTCCGGATCGCGGGGGAAGAGCGGCTCGAGAACCTCCGCTACCGGTCGACCGTGAAGACGCTCACTCGGCGCCTCAGCGAGGCGGTCGAAGCGGGCGACGAGGACCGAATCGCGAGCGAGCACGCCGCGCTGCAGCGCTGGGTCGATCGCGCCGTCGCGCGCGGCGCCCTGCATCGCAACGCCGGGGCCCGGAAGAAGGCCCAGGCCGCCCGGCTCGTCTCCGGGCGCTCCTAGCCGGCGCCGGCGCCGGCCCGCGCCGCCGGGCGGGTGACATCGACGAGCGCGCGCTCGAGCTCCAGCTCCGGCGCGAGCCGGCTGTTGCCCTTGAGCGCGGCGTCGAGCTCCGCGAGCCGGACGAGCGCAGTGTCGAGCTCCTCCGCGGAGTAGTTCTCCGCATGCTGGAGCGCCTTCTTCGCCGGGAACTCGCTCCGGTATCGCAGCCGCTTCGCGATCTCCTTCGTACCGAGGCCCTCCCGTGCGAGGAGCTGTGCCGCGCGGACGCGCGCGACGTGCGACGCGAGCGCGACCGCTAGGGAGAACGGCTCCTTGCGTTCGAGCGCGTGCTCGCACGCTGAGAGGACGGCGGGCAGGTCCCTGGCACCCCACGCGTCGGTGAGCGCCCACGCCGTCGCCTCCCGCCCGCCCGCAGCGAGCAGCTCGACCTCCGGGCGGCCGATCGGCTCGCCTCCAGCCCACGCGGTGAGCTTGTCGACCTCCCCGGCGAGCGCGACCGGGTCCTCGCCACAGATCTCGACGAGCGCGTGCGCCGCCTCTGCGTCGGCGTTCGCGCCGGCCTGCTCGAAGCGCGCCTTGACCCAGGAGGACAGATTGCGCTTCGGAACCTCGTACTGCAGGACCTCGCCGTGCTTCTTGCACAGCGCGGCCAAAGTCGAGTCTCGAGGTGTCTGCTCCGCGACGAGCATGAGCACCGTGTCCGGCGCCGGCTGTCCGAGGTAGGCGCCCACGGCCTCGATGTCCGCCTTCCGCCACTGCTCGACCCCGTAGACGACGACCGCCCGGCCGCCGGCGCCCGCAGCGAAGAGGCCAAGCGCATTGCACGCCGCGACGGCGTCTTCGCCGGACGACGACTCGGGCGGAAGCGTCTCGACCGAGTCGGCGCCGACGCGGTCGCGGAGCCGCTGCAGCGCCAGCGTTCGCTTTGGCCGGTCGCTGCCGGTCAGGAGATACACCGGCTGGAGCGCAGACTCGGACACGCGACGGAGAATAGTCAGCCCTCGTCGCGCACGGAGATGCGCTCGCCGTCGCTCTCGACGATCACGCTGCCGTCGCGGTCGGTGCGGTAAACGACCAGCCCCGGCACAGCCGCCAGCGCCGCAAGCGTCGACGCGCGCGGGTGCCCGTAGTCGTTGTGCTTGCCGACGGAGATCACGGCGACCTTCGGCTGCAGCGTGCGCAGGAGGTCGGGCAGGCCGGCATCGGCCGACCCGTGGTGACCGACCTTCAGGATCTCCACCGCCGGGATGGCGAGCCGGCCGGTGACGTTCGACTCGGCATCGGCGGGCAGCAGCGCATCGACGCTGCCGAACGACGCCCGGAGAACGGTTGCATGGTCGTTCGGGTCGTCAGAGGGCGACGCGCCGTCCTCGGGCCAGAGAACGCGGACGCGGAGCCGTCCGAGCGTGAACCCCTGCCCGGCCCTCGTGACCGTGACCGGAACCCCTCGCGCCCGCGCAGCCGCGAGCGCGGGCGCGCCGAACGGGTTCGGGAACGGGAGCGCCGGCTCGAACACGCGTCCGACTTCGAGGCGCCGGACGATCGACTCGGCGCCGCCGATGTTGTCGCGGGAGGGATGCGAGAGCACGAGCGCGGCGAGCCGGGTCACGCCCAGGCGGCGCAGCCGGCCGGACACGTCGGCCTCGGGCGGGCCCTCGTCGATGAGGACCGACCCCTCCGGCACCTGGAGGAGCGTCGCGTCGCCCTGCCCGACGTCGAGGAACACGATCCGAAGGCCGGTCGGCGGCGCCAACCCGTGCGACGGCCGGCCGACGTGCCAGCCGGCGACGACCACGACGGCGAGGCCCGCCAGGGCAACGGCCCGCGGAGCTCGTGGCGGGCGCAGACGAGCGAAGACCACGCCGGCGGAGACCAGCACGGCCGCGCCGAGCAGCGCCCTGAAGGCGGACAGCCGGGCGTACGGAAGGCCGCCGACGACGCGCGCGCAGAACGCGAGCCACGCGGCGAGCAAGCCGTTCAGCCAGCCGAGCGTTTCCGCGAGCCAGGGGAGGACCGGCTCGACGAGCGCGGTGATGAACGCGAGGCCGAGAAGCGGCGCCATCGCCGGGGCGGCCAGCGCGTTCGCGGGGACGGAGTACACCGGTACCGATCCGAACTGCAGAAGCAGCACGGGCGCAGTTGCGAGACCGCATGCGGTCGAGACGGCAACCGCCGAGCGCAGCCAGCTCGGCCCCGGATAGCCCTCGAGCAGCCGCTCGAGCGGAGGGACGCCGACGAAGATTGCCGCTACGGCGCCGAACGAGAGCTGGAAGCCAGGCTCGAGCAGCGAGTACGGATTCCACGCAAGCAGCACGGCAGCGCCGACGAGGAAGAAGTACCAGCGGTCGCGCGGTCGGGCTGCGAGCCAGGCGAGGCACGCGAGCGCCCCGGCGACGCCCGCGCGCACGACGGACGGCTGCCAGCCGACGGCGAGCACGTAGGCGCCGATCGCCGCGAGTGCGCCGAGTTGCCCGACTGCCCGCGGAACGCCGAACAACCACGCGAGCAGGAGCGCCCCGCCTGCGACGAGCGCGACGTTCTGGCCGGAGACGGCTAGCAAGTGATAGAGACCCGAGGCGCGGAACCGGTCCTGTAGCTCCTCCGACAAGCCTTCGTCCTCTCCGAGCACGACGCCGGCGAGCACGGCCCGACGCTCTCCGCCGAGGCCGGGCGCCATCGATCGGGCCAAGCGCGCGCGGAGCCGGTCGGCCATGCCGGCGAGGCCGCCACCCCGTCCGACGACGCGGAAGCCGCCGGCATGGACGACGACGTGGACGCCCTGGCGCCGCAGCCAGCGCCGCTCGTCGAAGCCGCCATCGTCAGGTCCTCGAGGAAGGCGGATCTGACCTGTCAGCTCGAGAATGGCCCCCTGCGGCGGTGACCGGGCCGGCGGCAGGCGGAGCAGAACGTCTTCGCGCATGGGCCGGCCTCGGAAGCGGCGCACTTGCGCGGGCACGCGCACCGCGAACTGCGAGCGCCTGGCCGGCCCGGTCGGTACGAGAGTGAAGCGCCCGGCCTCGCCGACGTCCGCGGCGAGCACGCTGCGGTCGAGCGCCTCGAGCCGTGAGCTGCCCCACCAGACGCCTGCGAGCAGCAATGCGGCCGCCAGCAAAGCGAGCCGCGGCCAGCCCAGGGCGAAGGCCGCGACGAGTGCGAGCGCGCACGCCACGAGCCCCACGCTCGCGTGCGCGAGGCGGACGGCGTTCGCCGCCGCCAGGCCGATGCAGAGCGCGGCCGCGAGCAGATGGGGTCGCGCCCTGTAGACGTGGCCGATCACGGCGCCGCCACCTCGCGCAGCTGCTCGAGCCGAGCTGGGCCGATGCCCGGGATCGCGTCGAGGTCGTCCACGGAGGCGAACGCCCCGTGCTTCTGGCGGTAGTCGAGGATTTTCTGTGCGGTGACCGGCCCGACGCCCGGGAGCGCGTCCAGCTCCTCGAGCGACGCAGTGTTCAGATGCACCGGCCCCTGCGCCGCCTCGTCGCCGCCCCCCGCGACGGCGGTGCCGCCGTCGCCTTCGGGCTCCCGCGCTGGCACGACGACCTGCATGCCGTCCGCGACCGGAGCGGCGAGGTTGAGGAGCGAAAGGTCGGCCACTCGCGTCGCACCGCCGGCGCGCTCCACCGCGTCTGCCGTGCGCGAGCGCCCCGGGAGCAGGTAGAGCCCCGGACGGCGCACCGCACCGACGACGTGCACGAGCAGCTTCGGCGGCCCTTCTGCGCGAAGCGGAGCCGCCGTCGCCCGCGGAACGGGCGCCTTAGCGGTTCCCGCGCGCACGAGGTGTCGCCCTCCGACGAGCGCGAAGAGGGCGAGCAGCAGAACGCCGGCGATGAGGCGTCGACGGTCGAGCGGAAGCACGTCCGACATGTCGCCCATCGTGACAACAAACACCTTGCATGAGCGTGCCGCCTATGTGCCGACTTTCAGGAGGCCCACCAACGGAGATACCGCCCCGAGAGGCGGTATCTCCGTCTGTGACACTTTCGGGAGGCGGCGGCGTATAGGAGGTGCGTGAACGCAGTGCCGGCCCCGTTACCAGCTGGCAGCCGGGACCCCCGCGACGGGATGAGCCTCGCTGCCCTGGCCGAGGCGCACCTCGACGACGTGTACCGCTACGTGCTCTACCTGACCGGAGACCGAGACTTGGCAGAAGATCTGACCGCAGAGACCTTCGAGCGCGCCCTCCGCCGGTGGCGCCGGTTCGACCCCCGTCGCGGAAGCGGGAAGACCTGGCTCTGCCAGCTGGCCCGCGGCGCGACGCTCGACCACTTCCGGGCCGAGGAGCGCCGCCGCCGGCGCGAGACCGTCTACGCGTCGGCCGACCCCCGTGAGGGACACGCGGTCTACGGCGAGGGCCTCTCCCCCGTCCTCGAGCGCGCGCTCGCCGCGCTGTCCGCGGCGGAACGAGAGGTCGTCGCGCTCCGCATCGTGCTCGAGCTGGACGGCGAGGCGACCGCGCGCGTCCTCGGGATCAGCCCGACCGCGTGCTCGACACGGCTCTCGCGCGCGCTCAACAAGCTGGCAGAAAGGGTGGAGGCCGATGTCCGAGCCTAGGATCGACGTGATCGTGCGGGAGCTGCGAGAGACCGCCCCTTCAGCGCCCGAGCATCTCCGCGAGCGCGTTCGCGCGCTGCCCGAGCC
>JBKPFD010000079.1:0-2229 GCA_046729155.1 Actinomycetota bacterium | reverse complement strand
TGCTGGCGGCGAGCGGCGTCGGCTGCCTCGCGCTCGACGAGCCGACGAACCACCTCGACCTGCCCGCCGTCGAGGAGCTCGAGCGTGTGCTGGCTGCGTTCGACGGCACGCTGCTGCTGATCAGTCACGACCGGCGCTTTCTGGAGCGGGTGGGCGTGACGCGGCTCGTCGAGGTCAGCCGGTGGCCCAGCTCAGCGTCGCCGTGACCGCTCGGCGGGGCTACTGCTCGAGCGCCTGCTCGAGGTCGCTCCAGAGCGCCTCGACGTCCTCGAGGCCGACGCTGAGACGGATCAGCGCCTCAGGCACTCGGTCGCCCTCCCAGCGGTGCCGCGTCTCGAGGACCGACTCGACGCCGCCGAGGCTGGTCGCGTTCGTGATGAGCCGGGCGGACGTCTCGACGCGGCGGGCCGCCTCGCCGCCGCCGGCGACGTCGAACGACAGGAGCCCGCCGAAGCCCGGATAGCGAACGACGGCGACCGCTGGATGCGCCTCGAGGCGGCGCGCGAGCTCCTGTGCCGTCTCGGTCTGCTTCCGCACGCGCAGCTCGAGCGTCCTGAGGCTGCGGAGCAGCAACCACGCGGCGTCGGGTGCGGCGACGATGCCCGAGCGGGTGCGGAACTCGCGCAACCGGCCCGCGGTCTCCGGGTCCTTGCAGACGACGGCGCCGAGGAGGACGTCCGAGTGGCCGCCGAGGTACTTCGTGGCACTGTGCAGGACGAGGTCGGCGCCTAGCTCGAGCGGACGGAGGTGAACGGGCGTGGCAGCCGTCGCGTCGACGAGGACCGGGGCCGGATAGGCGGCCGCTGCCTCCAGGTCCGGCATCGTCAGGAACGGGTTGGAAGGCGCCTCGAGCCACAAGAGCTGGGCGCCTTCGGGCGGCGGTCCCGTCTGGTCGAACTCGACGTAGCGCACGCCCCAGCGCTCGAGCGCGCGGAACAAGACCGTCGTCCCGTAGTAGGAGCCCTCGGCGACGGCAACGAGGTCGCCCGGGCCGAGGAGGGCGAGGACGACCGCGGTCGCGGCCGCCGCGCCCGAGGGGAAGAGGAGCGCCTCGCCGCCGTCGAGCTCGCCGAGCTCGCGCTCGGCCGCGACCCCCGTCGGATGCCCGTAGCGCTGGTAGTAGAACTCGCCGGTCTCTCCGTCTTCGTACGGCCAGATCGTGGAGCGGTCTACGGGCGGGAGTCCCACGGCGGCGACTGTACTAGGCTCCTTCGCCATGGCGACCACGGACGAATCGACCCAGTCGAAGCTCGACGAGCTCACGCGGCTGCGGGACGAGGCACTCCATGCCGGCAGCGAGCAGGCCGTCGAGCGGCAGCGCGAGCAGGGCAAGCTCCTCGCACGCGAGCGGGTCGAGAAGCTGCTCGATCCGGGGTCGTTCGTCGAGCTCGACCGCTACGTCAGGCACCGGAACCCGTACTTCGGGATGATGGAGCGGCGCCCGTACGGGGACGCGGTCGTCACGGGGTACGGGACGATCCTCGGGCGGAAGGTCTTCGTCTTCTCACAGGACTTCACGATCTTCGGCGGCAGCCTCTCGGAGGCGTTCGCCGAGAAGATCTGCAAGGTCATGGACCTGGCCGCGAAGTACGGCTGTCCGGTGATCGGGATCAACGACTCGGGCGGCGCGCGCATCCAGGAAGGCGTCGTCTCGCTCGCCGGCTATGCGGAGATCTTCTGGCGGAACGTGCAGTCGTCGGGCGTGATTCCGCAGATCAGCCTCGTCATGGGGCCGTGTGCGGGCGGGGCGGTCTATTCCCCGGTCATGACGGACTTCGTCCTCATGGTCGAGGGCACGTCCTACATGTTCATCACAGGCCCCGACGTGGTGAAGACGGTCACGGGCGAAGAGGTCACGTTCGAGGAGCTCGGCGGCGCGGAGACACACGCCGCGAAGTCGGGCGTCGCGCACTTCATCTCGCCGACGGAGGAGGCGTGCCTCGAGGACGCCCGCTACCTGCTCTCGTTCCTGCCCCAGAACAACATCGACCCCCCGCCGTACGCCGAGCCGGCCGACCCGGTCGACCGCGAGGACGCCGAGCTGGACACGCTGATCCCGGACAATCCGAACAAGCCGTACGACATGAAGGACGTCGTCAGGCGGATCGTCGACGACGGCGAGTTCCTCGAGGTGCACGAGCGGTACGCCGAGAACATCGTCTGCGGCTTCGCGCGGCTCGGCGGGCATTCCGTCGGCGTCGTCGGCAACCAGCCGCGCGTGATCGCGGG
>JBKPFD010000078.1:0-1469 GCA_046729155.1 Actinomycetota bacterium | reverse complement strand
CACGCACATCGACGCGCTCTGCCACGTCATCTACGAGGATTCGCTCTACAACGGGACTCCGGCCGACGCCGTGACGGCCGGAGGCGCTGCGGCCGATTCAATCGAGGTCCTCGCGAACGGCCTGGTAGCCCGAGGCGTCCTGCTCGACATTCCCCGTCTCCGGGGACTGCCTTGGCTCGAGCCGGGCCAGCACGTGTTCCGCAGCGATCTCGAGGCGGCCGAGCGCGAGCAGGGCGTCGCCGTTGGCGAGGGCGACGTGCTCCTCGTTCGTACGGGTCATGTCCGTCGCCTGAGCGAGCTCGGGCCGTGGCCTACAGCGAATGCCAAAGCGGGCCTGCATCCCACGGCCATGCCGTTTCTCGCGGAGCGCGCCGTTTCAGCGCTTGGCGGCGACGGAAACAGCGACACCGCGCCCAGTAGCACCGAGGGGGTCGACTTCCCGATCCACGTCCTGGCGCTCAACGCCATGGGCCTCCACCTGCTCGACTACCTGCAGCTCGAGGACCTGCTGGCCGCCTGCGAAGCGGCAGGGCGCTGGGAGTTCCTCTTCATCGCCGCTCCCCTCCGCATCACCGGCGGAACGGGCTCGCCGCTGAACCCGCTGGCGGTCCTCTGATCGATGACGCGAAAGGCGCCGTCCCGGCGCCTTTCGTATTAGCGGGACAGGCCGGCTAGGGAGTTCGGTCTGGCAGCGCCTGGAGACCCGCGCGCACGAACGAGATGACCGGATCGATCGCCGCGGCGATCTCCTCGTGCGTGGGCGCCGTCGAGTGCCCGCGATCCTGCCGCTCGAGCACCTCGAAGGCAGCGGTGAGCGAGGCGGCCGCGACCTGCGGGCGCAGCCCGTCCGGCCCGACGCCGAGATCGTCCGCGATCGCAGCGGCGAGGACCTCCTGGAACTCCGCGATGCGTGCCCGCTTGTGGCTGGAAAGGGTCGGGTCGGCTGCGATCACCTGTCCGAGCTTGTGGTCGAGCTCGGTCTTTTCGTGCGCCGACGAGAGGATGAAGTCCTGCAGCGCGGTGAGCGCGTCCGTGCCGGCAGGCCGATCGGCGAGCGCCTGGGCGAGCGCGTCGCGCATGGTCTGCATCGTCGCGAAGAGGATGTCTTCCTTGCTCGGGAAGTAGGCGAAGATCGTCCGGGTCGAGACGCCCGCCACCTCCGCGATCTCCGCGAGCGTCGTCTCGTGATACCCGCGCTCGACGAAGAGCTCGAGCGCGGCGCGCGCGAGCGCGTCCCGCGTAGCCCGCTTCTTGCGCTCGCGCAGCCCTGTCGCCGGTTCCGCCATGGCGCCAGTCTAGCACCTTTTCCTGCATCGCACGCAAACTTGCACACCGTGCAGTTTACCTGCTACTCTTTCTGCACTGATGGCAAAATTTCTACGAATGAATGAAAGGAGTGCCGCCGTGGGCCGCACCGCGACCAACCCCTGGGTGGTCCTCGTCCTCATCTGCTTGGCGCAGTTCATGGT
>JBKPFD010000077.1:0-2594 GCA_046729155.1 Actinomycetota bacterium | reverse complement strand
CTCTAGACCCTCGTACGGACGACTTACCGACCGAACACAGCTTCCTAACGTTTTCGCCGTAGGCTCGATGTGCAGATGCGGATCCGCGCTTTCACCATCATGGCCGTGGTCGCGATCTGCCTCCCCGCGGTCAGCGGCGCGCGCGGCCCCAGCTCCGGAGCGCTCGATCCGTCCTTCGGAAGCAGAGGGCGCGTGATCCTCCACCTGAGCGCGCCCTCTCATGCCCTCGCGGCCGTTATTCAGCCCGACAAGAAGATCGTCCTGGCGGGGTACGCGAATGATCCGACGCCTCCGCGCGACTCGCCGAAGCTCGACTTCCTCGCTGTGCGACTGACCCGGAACGGGTGGTTGGATCGATCTTTCGGGACGGCCGGTTTCGTACGCACGACGATCGATTTGGGGGGCGGGGACTCAAGAAGGGTGGATGTGGCGTCGGCCCTTGCTCTCGCCCCAGACGGGCGCATCGTCCTCGCGGGTGAGGCCCGGGGGACCCACAGGTCGGTCCTCGCAATCGTGCGCTACACCGCTTCTGGATCCCTCGACACTTCGTTCGCGGGTGACGGGGTCCAGACGATCGACCCGAACCCGGCCGGGGAGGAGGGCCTAGGCGGTGTCGCAGTCCAGCCCGACGGCAAGATCGTCGCGGTCGGCAGCGCCGGCTCGGGGTTCCTGGTCGTTCGCCTGCTGCCGGACGGGGCGCTCGACGAGACGTTCGGCTCGGGCGGAATGGTGAAAACGAACCTTGGCGGTTCTTTCCCGGACGCTGCCAATGCAGTGGCGATTCTCGCCGACGGGAGGCTCGTCGTGACCGGTTCGGCCGACTGGGATTTCAACGATTCCACTCGCCAAGACATCGGAGTCGCGCGGTACCTGCCGAACGGCCTGCTCGACCCGACTTTCGGTGCGGGCGGCGTCGTAGTGACGCCCGGACCGCTAGCGGAGGCGGGGTGCGGAGTCGCTGCGACGTCCGGAGGCAAGATTCTCGTCGTCGGTTGGCACAGCAATCCCGGGTATCGCGGCTACAACTCGAGTTCCCGGTTCCGCCTCGTCCGCTACCTCCCGTCGGGGGCGCTCGACGCAGGCTTCGGCCACGGCGGTGTTGTAACGACGCGGTTCGCCGACATGTTCGCGTGGGCTTGCTCGGTCGCCGTTCAACGGGACGGGAGGATCCTGGCTGGCGGGCCGGCCTTCGTGCCGCTCAGCGACGGACCGGTCAAGATCGCCCTGGCTCGCTACACGAGCGGTGGTTGGCTCGACCAGACGTTCAGCGGCGACGGAAGGCGCATCTACGACCTTCGGCTAGGAGACGACTTCGCCTATGCGCTCGCTCTTCAACGCCGCGCCGCCCGCTCGGGTGCGGACAGGCTCGTCCTGGCAGGTGCATCCCAACGTCAGCCCTCGGCGCTTGAAGCTCTCGGCATCGACCTCGGGGCGCAGCCGGTGCGCTGCCGCGTTCCGAATGTCGTCGGGTCGACGCTTGCGCGAGCGAAGGCGCGCATCCGGTCGGCGCAGTGCCGGCTCGGGCACGTGCGACACGCTCGGTCCTCACGACCCCGCGGTCGCATCGTCTCGCAGAGGCCGCGTGCGGGTCAGATGCTCCCTCGGCGGAGCCGTGTCGACCTCGTCGTGAGCCGAGGGCGCTGAGCGGGCTCCGGCCGGCGACGCCTGAGAGCGCGCCGCCGGCCATGGAGCAGTTGTTTACGCGTCGTAGTAGAGGGCGAACTCGGCCGGGTGTGGCCGCAGGGCGACCACGTCGACCTCGTTCTCCCGCTTCCAGTCGATCCAGATCCGGATCAACTCGTCTGAGAAGACGCCGCCGCGAGTCAGGAACTCGTGGTCGACCTCGAGCGCGTCGAGTGCCTCGTTCAGCGACCCCGGCACCTGCGCGATCGGGCCGTGGTTCTCTTCGAAGAGGTCGTAGTCCGCGGGCTCGCCGGCGTCGAGGCCCTTCGCGATCCCGTCCAGCCCCGCCATCAGCATCGCCGCGAACGCGAGATACGGGTTCGCCGCCGCGTCGGGGCAGCGGAACTCGACCCGCTTCGCCTTCGGCGAGTCGGAGTACATCGGGATGCGGATGCACGCCGAGCGGTTGCGCTGCGAGTAGACGAGGTTGACGGGCGCCTCGTAGCCCGGCACGAGCCGGCGGTACGAGTTGGTCGTCGGCGCGCAGAATGCGAGCAGCGCCGGCGCGTGCATGAGCAGTCCGGCGATGTATGCGCGTGCGAGCTGCGAGAGCCCCGCGTAGCCCGACTTGTCGGCCATCAGCGGCGTGCCCTCCTTCCAGAGGGACTGGTGCGTGTGCATGCCCGAGCCGTTGTCGCCGAAGAGCGGCTTCGGCATGAACGTCACGGTCTTGCCCGCGGCGCGCGCGACGTTCTTGACCACGTACTTGTAGGTCATGACCTGATCGGCCATCCGCGTCAGCGCCTGGTAGCGGAGGTCGATCTCGCACTGGCCGCCGGAGGCCACTTCGTGGTGGTGGAACTCGCAGGGGATGCCGAGCCGCTCGAGCGTCAGCACCATTTCGCTGCGCAGGTCGGCGAGCGTGTCGTGCGGGGCGGGCGGGAAGTAGCCCTCCTTGGGCCGCACCGTAT
>JBKPFD010000076.1:0-2971 GCA_046729155.1 Actinomycetota bacterium | reverse complement strand
GGCTCTCCGTGACCCAGGAGGCGAAGGCGGCCGCCACGCAGGCGTCGACCGCGTTGCCGCCCTCGGCGAGCACCGCTGCGCCCGCTTCCGCGGTCAGCGGGTGCCCGGCGGCGATCGCGCCCTTCATGGTCCAAGCGTAATCCGACGCATCGCGTCTGTCCGCGGCGCGGCTCCGCCGCGACGCGGACCGGTGGAGGGGGTTTGGGGGGAACCGGGAGGTTCCCCCAGCTTGGACCGTCTCCCAGACGGGCTACCATGCCCGGCGTGAATCGCGCGAGCCCGCTCGTGCGCGAGGCAATGCTCGCTGCGGGAGCCGCCGCCTCGCTCGCCGCTCTACTCGTCTGGCTGGCGCCGCCCGGCAACGACCTGGCTGCCCATCTCTACCAGCGTGCGGTCTTCCTCGAGGACGGCTTCGAGCTCTGGAACAACTTCTGGTACGGCGGGCGCTACAGCTTCGTCACGTACAGCATCCTGTACTACCCCCTCGCGGCGCTGTTCGGAATCGAGCCGCTCGCGATCGCATCCATCGCCACCGCCGCTCTCGCGTTCACGGTCGTCGTCGGCCGGCAGTGGGGCCCGATGGCGCGGTGGTCGAGCCGTTCGTTCGCGGTCGTCTGGGCGGGGCTGATCGTCTCAGCGGCGTTCCCGTTCGCGCTCGGCTTCGCGCTCGGGCTGCTCGCACTCTGGGCGTTACAGGCCGACAAGCGTTGGCGCTTCGGCGTCCTCGCCGTCCTGACGTTGCTCGCGAGCCCGCTGGCGTTCCTGCTGCTGGCGGTCGTGCTAGCGGGAATCGCGCTTGGTCTCCGCGAGCGGCCGGCGCGGCTCGTCGCCCCGGCGTTGATCGTCGTCGCGGTGGGGCTCGTCTACGTGCTTATCTCGCGGGCGTTTCCCGGAGGCGAGCGCTTCCCGTTCCCGTTCTACGAGCTGATCTCGGCGCTGGCGTTCTGCGTGCTCGGCGCCGCGCTGACCTGGAGAGTCGAGGCGGCACGGTCGCTGCGGTGGGTCTTCGTCGCGTACCTGCCCGTCGTACTGCTCGCCTACGCGATCCCCTCGGCGCTCGGCGGAAACATCTCGCGGCTTCGGTTCGCCGCCATCCCGATCGCGGTCCTCATCCTCTCGATGCGCGCGTGGAGGCCGCGACCGATCGCCTTCGCGGCGCTCGCGCTCGCCTGCGCCTGGAATCTGAGCCCTCTGGCGTGGAGCTACTCCAGGGCGCGGGCCGACGTCGGCTTCGAGCCGGCCTACTGGCAGCCCGCGATCGACTTCCTGCACGAGAACCTGACGCCGTCCTACCGCGTCGAGGTCGTCGACACCGCGAACCACTCGGCCGCCGTACAGATGCCACAGGCGGGAATCCCGCTCGCACGCGGCTGGTACCGCCAGGACGACTTTCCGCAGAACGCGCTCCTCTACGACGAGCTGCGGCGGGACGCCTACCTGTCCTGGCTCCGTGGCCTCGGCATCCGCTACGTCGTCCTGTCGGACATCAAGCCGGACTACAGCGCGAAGCACGAGGCGGAGCTGATCCGCAGCGGCGAGTCGGGCCTGCATGCGGTCTTCCGCGCGCGGCATCTGACGATCTACGCCGTGCCGCGCCCGCGGCCGATTGTCACGGGGCCGGCTCCCGCCGAGGTGCTCGACGTCGGGCAGGGGCACATGCTGCTTCGGCTCGAGCGGCCGGGCAGCTACCGCATCGCCGTCCGCTACTCGCCGTACTGGCGGTCCGACGCGGGCTGCTTCTCGTCCGGCGAGGACAAGATGATCCTCTTCCAGGCCCGCCGCTCGGGCCTCATGCGGCTCCAGTTCCGGCTCGGCGCCAAGCGCGCGCTCACCGCGGTCGTCGGCGGCCGTCCGGACTGCTAGAGGCTCTATCCGACAGCGTTCTGGCCGGAGACGCTACTCAGGTGGCAGCGGTCTCGCGGCTCGACCATTGGGCGAGGATTCTCGTCGCGCGCGCCGGACGCCCAGCTCAGAGACGACCGTTGGCACGGAGCGTGCGGAGAGCGTCCACGGTGCGCGACCCGCGCCACTCGCTCGCAGCGACCGGCGACCAAGCCAGCCAGTTGAACGTCCAACCTCCGTCGTCTGCCTGACCTGCGGCGAGGTGGTCGAGATGCGCCTCGATCGTCGTCTCATCGAAGAGACGACGGGCGATCGAGTCGGGGTTCGGGGCGAAGTCGAGCGGCGTGTGAACCTCGCCCTCGGCGTCGGGGTCGAGCGCGACCATGTCCCAGTCGAACAGCAGCCTCCCGACCCGCTCGAAGGCCTGCTCCGCCCGGCCGCGATCCGGCACGTGCTGGAGGAACTTCAGCATGCCGCGAAACGCGTACGGCCCTGGGTCGTCGAGATCGTCGATCCGCCGCCAGAGCAGGTCCGTGGCGCCGTCGAGCCACCGATGCTCGACGTGGCGCGCATGCAGCGTCGCCGCGATAGTCCCGGTGGTGAAGAGCGATGCCGGCCGCCCTTCCTCCGCCTCCCACCACGGAGCGTGCGGCCACCCCTCGACCGTCGGCTCCACGAACGAAGCGCCGCCCTCGGCGGGCGCGTTCGCCGCGAGCCACTCACATGCGCCTTCGACAAGCTCCTCGTCCCAGGCGTTGGCCTCGTCGAGCGTGCTCAGAGCCATCGCGACCGTGGGCGGCTGGCTCTCCGGCATGCGCCCGTCCGGCTCCAGCGCGTGACCGAACCCGCCGTCCGAGTTACGGTAGGCGGCCACAGCGTCGCGGACAGGGCGAGCGTCTCCGCCCAAGAAGACCCGCTCGAAGCGACGGCGGTCGAGGACGCGCGCGTTGCCGGCGAGGAACCGCGCGGCAGCGTCGACGTCGGGAGCCGTCACCGGCGCGCATCTAACATCCGACGCCGTTCTGCCCTATTGATCCTTCCTCCTCAGCGAGTCGCGTTCCCGAGTGGCACAGGGTGGCAGCCGTTGGCCGGGAGAGGTCCCCTGCAAGGTGGCCCCTGAGTCCCTGGA
>JBKPFD010000075.1:0-7712 GCA_046729155.1 Actinomycetota bacterium | reverse complement strand
GTTCTCGTCCTCGAAGACGATCTCCGCCGTGAAGAACGTGTGCACCCGGTTGACGCCGCCGCTGCCGACCAAGGTGAAGTGGTCGCTCACGTGGATGGTGGCGGGGAAGCCGGCGAACGTCCCGGCGCCAGCGTCGTGGTAGCTGAACACGTACGTGTTCCCCTCCTCGTCGACCGCCGTCCCCTGGATCGCCTCGCCGAAGTTGACGTGGACGCCGCCGCGTGCGTCGACGCTTTGGTGCACCCAGCCGGACGCCGTGCCGTCGAGCGTGATCGTGCTCGAGACGGCGTCGCACGAAGCCGGATCGAGCGTCGCATGCACCTCCTCCCTGAAGGTGAACGTCGTGCCGGCGTTGCCGGCGGCGCCGGCGACGGCAGCGAGGACTGCTCCGCACACGACCGCGCAGAGCGCCGCAGAAACCCACTTGCCCATGTGCCCGTCCCCTTTCTCGCGCCCCGTCCGGGGCGCGGCACCGAGATTGTCCGCCCCCTGCGGCGCTCGTGTCAACGGGTACGAGCCGCGGCCCGACCGTTGCTGCGATCCGTCGGGCGAGGTCTAATCACGGCCGTGACCGGCTTCGACGTGCTCGTGCTCGGCGGCGGCACCGCGGGGTGCGTCCTGGCGGCCAGGCTGTCCGAGGAGCCGGCTCGGCAGGTGTGCGTCGTCGAGGCCGGGCCCGACTACGGGCCGTTTCAGAACGGGGGCTGGCCCGAGGACATCCTCGACGCGCGGGCGCTCGCCTTCTCGCACTCCTGGGAGACCGACCGTGAGGACCGCTCTCAGTTACGCGCGCGCATTCTCGGCGGTTGCTCTTCGCACAACGCCTGCGTCGTCCTCGAAGGGGCGCCTGCGGACTACGACGAGTGGGGCCCCGGTTGGACGTACGCCGAGCTGGAGCCGTACCTGCGCCGCGCCGAGCGCGCCCTCCGCACGCGTCCACTCGAGCCGGCCGAGCTGTCGCCCTGGCACCGCGGGTTCGCCGAGGCCGGCGGCGACGACGCGATCCTCCACCCGGTCAACATCGTCGACGGCGTCCGCTGGAACGCGGCCTTCGCGTACGTGGATCCCGGCCGCGACCGGCCGAACCTCGAGATCCTCGCCGACACGCTCGCCGACCGCGTGCTCCTGGACGGCGACCGCGCCGTCGGCGCCGCCACGTCGGCCGGCGACCTCCAGGCCGGGACCGTGGTGCTGACCGCGAGCGCTTACGGCTCCCCGGCGATCCTGCTGCGCAGCGAGATCGGGCCGGATCAGGGACTGCCCGTGGGAGAGGGCCTCTCCGACCACGTCGGCGTCGGCTTCGGCTACGAGCCGGCGGCGGGCCTCGTGGACGACACCGAGCGCTTCGCCGCGTCGCACTTCGTGACGATGGGCGAGGTGACCGTCCGCGCCCGCAGCAGCGTGTGTCCGGAGGGGCTCTGTGACCTCTTCCTCTTCCCGGCCGTCGACTACGGCGAGGAGGGCTGGGAGTTCTCCGCCGCGGTCTTCGCGATGAAACCGGAATCTCGTGGCAGCGTGCGCTTGAACTCGCCGGACCCTCGGGAGCCGCTCGCCATCGACCACGGCTTCCTCTCGAATGAGCGGGATGTGGCCGTCCTGGTCGAGGGCGTCGAGGCCATGCGGCGAGCCGCCGCGCACGACGCCGTCGGCGCACTCGGCAGCGAGGTCCGCCCCGGTCCGGATGCGGACGTCGACGCCTACGTCCGGGAGAACGCCCGCGGGTTCTTCCATCCGACTGGCACATGCGCCATCGGCCGCGTGGTCGATGCCGAGGGGCGCGTGCTCGGCTTCGAGAACCTCCGCGTCGCTGACGCGTCGATCATGCCCACCATCCCGCGCGCCAACACCAACCTCTCGACCGCCGCGATCGCCGAGCGCATGGCCGAGCTCCTCGCGTGAGCATCGTCGTCTACGTCACCCGCGAGCACCCCGAGACGGGCGCCGACGAGCTGCTCGTCATCGAGCGCGAGGGCGAGCTGCGCGTGCCACAAGGTGACGACCCGGCGCGCGCTGTGCTCGACCAGACCGGCCTGGAGGCGGTCGAGGTCGTACGCGAGGTCGCGCCCGGCTTCGTGCATGCGAAGGCTGCGAGCCGCCTGCCTGCGAGCTGGGAGCACGGAGGTCTGCACGTCCGCTGGGAGCCCGTCCGGGCCGAAACACCCATCGCGCGAACGCAGGCAGCGAACATGCACGCGCTCGTCCGCAAGCGCGTGGTCGGCTATGTCACCCGGGAGCGCGACGGGCGGCATGAGCTGCTGGTCTTCGACCACCGAGATATGCCCGACGTGCCGACGCAAGTGCCTGCGGGTCGCATCGACGCGCACGAGGATCTCGAGACCGGGCTGCGGCGGGAAGTGGAAGAGGAGACCGGTCTAACGAATATCCGGGTCGCGGGTGAACTCGCGGATGCCGACGAGGTCGACAGCCTCTACAGCGTCTTCGCGCACCGGACCTGGGCGTTCCACGCGGTCGCCGAGCCGGATGGGCCCGACCGCTGGGATCATCCCGTAACCGGCACGGGCATGGATTCAGGCCTTGTCTTCGCCTGCCGCTGGGTGCCGCTCGATGAGTGCCCACCTCTTTGGGGGGAGGCCGACCCCTTGGTCGAGAAGCTGCGGCGGTCGATGACGGAAGCGTGACCCGACGACTCGTCCCACTCGCCCTGCTCGCGGTCTCCGTGGGCGGCTCGTCCGCGCAGGCGCTGCGCATGCCCTCCGCGCCGCGCTGCCCGATCTTTCCGCGGACGAACGCCTGGAACCAGCGCGTCGACCGGCTGCCCGTCGCGCGGAACTCGGCCGAGATCGTCGCCGCGATCGGCGCCGACCGCAGCGTCCACGCGGATTTCGGCTCCGGCCTCTGGAACGGCGGCCCGATCGGCATCCCGATCACCGTCGTCGGGCGCGGGCAGCCGAAGACCCGCATCGCCTTCGAGTACGCCGCCGAGTCCGACCACGGCCCATATCCGATCCCGCGCAACGTCAAAATCGAAGGCGGACGGACGTCGAGCGGCGACCGCCACGCGCTCATCCTCGACCGCGACGCGTGCAGGCTCTACGAGCTCTTCGCGCTCTACCCGAACGGGCGCGGCTGGCGCGCCGGGTCGGGCGCGATCTGGAACCTGCGCTCCAACAAGCTGAGGCCGGCGGGCTGGACGTCTGCGGACGCGGCGGGGCTGCCGATCATGCCCGGTCTCGCGCGCTACGACGAGGTGCGGCGCGGCGTGATCGACCACGCGCTTCGCTTCACCGTCCAGCGCAGCCGGCGCGCGTACGTCTACCCGGCGCGCCACTTCGCGAGCGACCTCACCGACCCGAACCTGCCGCCCATGGGCCTGCGCCTTCGCCTCAAGGCGAGCTTCGACGTCAGCCGCTTTCCGCGGCAGGCGCGGGTCGTGCTCGTCGCGCTGAAGCGCTATGGGATGGTCGTCTCGGACAACGGCTCGAGCTGGTACATCACTGGCGCGCCCGATCCGCGCTGGTCGAACGACCAGCTGCACACGCTCGGGCAGGTCAAGGGCTCGGACTTCGAGGTGGTCGACCCGGCCGCGATCCACCCGCGCTGACGGAATCCGAACGGCGTCGGCGCCCGAAGTACAAAGTGGGTGCGCACGGGAACCGTGGTCATCACCGACGCAAGTCGCGAATAGCGACCTGGGCGGCCGCGTAGCCGCACATGCCGTGCACGCCGCCGCCAGGCGGCGTCGCCGACGAGCACAGGTAGACGCCGCGCAGCGGCGTTCGGTACGGGACGAGCTTCCGCACCGGCCGGAAGAACAGCTGCCCGAGGTCCATCGCCCCGCAGTTGATGTCGCCGCCGACGAAGTTGCGGTTGCGCTGCTCGAAGTCGCCCGGGCCGGACGCGGCCCTCGCGAGGATCAGCTCGCGGAAGCCCGGCGCGAAGCGCTCGACCTGCGCCTCGATGCGCGCTGTCATGTCCTCCGTCGAGCCGTTCGGGAGGTGGCAGTAGGCCCAGGCCGTGTGCTTGCCGTCAGGTGCCCGCGACGGGTCGAACAGGGTCTGCTGCGCAAAGAGGACGAAGGGCTTCGCGGCGTGCTCGCCGTTCCATGGGCTGCGCTCCGAGGCGGCGATCTCCTCGAGCGTCCCGCCGAGGTGGACTGTTGCGGCGCGTCGGCACTCCTCGGCCTGCCACGGGATCGGTCCGTCGAGCGCCCAGTCGAGCTTGAACGCCCCGGGGCCGTGCCGGTAGCGCCGCAAGGCGCGCGCGTAGCGGGCCGGGAGCCGGTCGCCGCCGAGGCGGAGCAGCTCGCGCGGCCCGACGTCGGCGAGGACGACGTCCGCGACGGGAAGGTTGTCCACGCGGTGCCCGGCCTGGATCTCGCCGCCTAGCTCGCGGATGCGGTCCGCGAGCGCGTCCGTAAGTCGCTGCGTCCCGCCTCTAGGAAAGCCCCAGCCGAAGGCGTGGGCGCTCGCGAGCAGGACGAGCGCGATACCGCCGGTCGGACGGCGCTCGAGCGGCAGCATCGAGTGCGCGGCGTGGCCTGCGAGGAGCGCTCGCCCGCGTTCGGTCTCGAACCGCTTCGCAACGGCGCGGGCGCTCGCGAGGCCGTCCCGGGCGACTGAGAGATCGAATGCGTGGAGCAACCGACGCGCCGAGGGTGGGAACGGGCCGAGGATGACGGGCTCGAAGTCGCGCCAGCCCGTGACGAGCGGCCCGACGGCGTTGCGGTACGTCCTGGCGTCCATGCCAAGCCGCCCGGCCGTCACGTCGAGCGAGCGCTCGGTCATGACCGCGGTGCCGTCGTCGAGCGGGTGAGCGGCGGCAGCGGGCGGCTCGACCCAGTCGACGGGCAGATTGAGCTCGCGGAAGAGGGGCGAGTCGCGTCCGAGCGGGTGGATCGCGGAGCAGACGTCGTGGACGAAGCCCGGGAGCGTGAGCTCGGCGGACCTCATCCCGCCGCCGACCGTGTCCTGCTCCTCGAAGACGGTCACGTCGAAGCCGGCCTTGGCCAGCGTGACCGCCCCGGCGAGGCCGTTCGGCCCAGAGCCGATGACAACCGCAGTCCGAGGCATCAGTCGAGCGAGTAGATCCAGCCTTCGCCCGACGAGGCTGCGTCGGGTGGCGCGCCGACGAAGCCGCGGGCGAGCGCGGCGCCGGCGGCGAGCGCGGCGAGGACGGCGTCCAGAGCATCGTCTTCCCGGTCCTGCGCGATCGCTGCGCGGTCTTCGGGTCGGATCCTCAGCCCGAGAGCTCGCCCGAGAGCTCGCCGCACGTGTCGAGGAAACACCTCGACGACCGAGCGCTCGCCGAACGACCACGGGGGGATCGGCGCGTCGAGGCCTGCGAGCATGCGCAGACCCCAGTAGGTCTGGCGGTACATGCGCAGGTTCGTCGGCGCGAACGTCGTCCCGCGTGCGACGTCGGTGGCGCGCCTCCGCTCCGGTCCGACGGCCCACTTGAAGTCATCGGCGCTCCTGAAGCGCGCCGTGAACGCTCGTCCGACCGCGGCAGGGCCTTCCACGGGCAGGTCGAGCTGCTGCATGTGGCTGCGCGCGAGCCCGAAACAGAAATCGAATCCGACGACGTCGAACGGCTCCTCCTCGAGCCAGCGCGGAACCGCGGCCGCAACCTGCTCGGGCCCGCCGCAGTCGGCGAATGGGCGCCACAGCCGAAGCAGCGCACGCTCCTCGAGGTCGACACGAGCCGCCCACACCTTCTTCCGCGCAGCGCGCCCGCCGCTCCAATCGACGCCGAGCGCGATGGGCACCGCTGGCTAGCCGACGCCGGCTAGTAGAAAGGCGCGGCTCTCTTTCAGCATCTCGCGTGCGATGACGAGCCGCTGGATCTGGTTCGTGCCCTCGTAGATCTGCGTGATCTTCGCGTCGCGCATCATGCGCTCCACCGGGTACTCCTGCATGTAGCCGTAGCCGCCGAGGATCTGCACAGCGTCGGTGGTGACCTCCATGGCCACGTCCGTGCAGAACAGCTTCGCCATGGCCGAGATCTTCGTCAGCTCCTCGTCGGGGGCGCCCTCGTCGATCATCAGCCCGACCTTGTAGAGCAGGCCGCGCGCGGCCTCGCACTTCGTCTCCATGTCGGCGAGCGTGGCCGCGATCAGCTGGTGCTGGGCGATCGGCTTGCCCATCGTCTCGCGGCTCTTCGCATACTCGAGCGCGTAGTCCGTCGCGCCCTGGGCGAGACCGAGACCCTGCGCGCCGATCCCGGGCCGCGAGCGGTCGAGGATCCGCATCGCGATCTTGAAGCCCTCGCCCTCCTCGGCGAGCAGGTTCTCGGACGGGATGCGCATGTCGTTGAAGAAGATCTCGCCGGTCGTCGATCCCTTGATGCCCATCTTCGGCTCGATGCGGCCGACCTCGAACCCGGGAGTATCGGCTTCGACGACGAACGCGGAGATGCCGGAGTGCCCGGCCTCAGGGTCGGTCTTGGCGAAGACCGTGTACAGGTGCGCGACGCCCGCGTTCGTGATGAACCGCTTGCCGCCGTTCAGGACGTACTCCTCACCGTCCAGCCGCGCCTCCGTCCGCATCGCCGCCGAGTCGGAGCCCGAGCCCGGCTCGGTGAGGGCGTAGGCGGCGAGCCACTCGCCGCTCGCGAGACTCGGCAGGAAGCGCTGCTTTTGCTCCTCCGTTCCGGCGAGCTTGATGCCGAGCGAGCCGAGCTCCTGGACGGCCATGATCAGGCCCGTCGTCGCGCAGACCTTCGACAGCTCCTCGATCGCGACGAGCACCATCAGCGCTCCCGTCCCCGTGCCGCCGTACTCCTCGTCGTAAGGGAGCCCGAAGAGCTCGTGCTCGCGGAAGAGCTCGACCATGTCCCAGGGGAACTCGCCCTTCTTGTCGATCTCGGCGGCGCGCGGAGCGACCCGTTCGCGGGCGAGCGCGCGCACGAGGTCGCGGATCTCACGCTGCTCGTCGGTCAGCGGGTCGTACGCCACGGCGCGATTAGAGCTCTGCCCTGAACCTGCGCTCTTCGGTCACTGCGACGACGAAGAGCAGGAACGCCGTCCCACCGCCGACGACGGCCATCGTCGTGTAGATGAAGGTCGAGAGGTCGCTCGTCTGCGTGACGGCGTAGAGCAGCAACGGGAAGTACGTCATGAGCGCCATGACGAGACCTACGGCGAGGCAGTCGACGACCAGCCGCGTCTTGTTCCCAGCGGTCGTGGCGATCAGGTCGGCCGGCTTGATGTCCGGGAACGGGTGGAGCGGGTGTGTGTTGAGCTGGATCGACGCGCGGTCCCAACCGTCCTCGCCGCGCTCGAAGATGGTGCTCTCCTTGTCCATCCAGCCGTCCGACGCCACGTTCCGATTTTAGCCCCGCTCGGCCGGGGCGCCCAGGAGCTGGAACATGCGGTCGATCGACGCGAGCATCTCGCGGGCGCCGGCCTCGGCACGCGGATCGTCGAACGCCTTGCTGAGGGACTCCGCCAGGCCGCGCAGCGCGCCGAGGCGCGAAAGGAGCTCCGCGTGGTCGTCCGACGAGAGCTCCATCAGCGGTCGTGGAAGACGGCCTCCACGTTGTTGCCGTCCGGGTCGAGGACGAAGGCGCCGTAGTAGCCGCGGTGGTACTGCGGACGCTCGCCCGGCGCGCCATTGTCCCGGTATCCGGCTTCCAGCGCCACCCGGTGGAACGCGTCGACCTCCTCCCGGCTCTTCGCCGCGAACGCGACGTGCACGTCGTGGGTCAGCGGCTTGCCGTCCGCGGCGATCGAGAAGTCGCCCCACTCGGCGAGG
>JBKPFD010000074.1:0-8320 GCA_046729155.1 Actinomycetota bacterium | reverse complement strand
CTACCCGTCCGCGCCCAGCGAGCTGATCGGCCGCAGCTTCCCGGAGCTGCGGCATGCGCTGGCGTGGTACGAGCAGGCGGTCGTTGTCGACGTCATCAACGATCACTCGGGGATGCCCGCCGCCGCGCGGGGCGGCGCGCTCGACAAGCCCGTGCTGCACACCGTGCACGGGCCGCTCGACACCGTCGAGGCGCAGGAGGTCTACGGCCGGATCGCGAAGGTCGCGCCGAGCGTCGGGCTGATCTCGATCTCCGAGAACCAGCGCCGACCGATGCCCGACCTGCCCTGGGCCGCGACGATCCCGAACGCGATCGACCTCTCCATCTACCCCTGCAAGCCGCACCGCGGCGACTACCTGCTCTTCCTGGGGCGGATGAGCTTCGACAAGGGCGCGCACCGGGCGGTCGCCGTCGCGATGGAGCTCGGCCTGCCGCTGAAGATGGCCGGGAAGCGGCGGGAGCTGAAGGAGCGGCAGTACTTCGCCGAGTACGTCGAGCCGCATCTCGGCCACAACGGCATCGAGTACCTGGGCGAGGTGACCCACGGCGAGAAGGTCGAGCTGCTCCAGGACGCGCGGGCGACGCTGTTCCCGATCGAGTGGGAGGAGCCGTTCGGGCTCGTCATGATCGAGTCGATGGCCTGCGGCACGCCCGTGGTCGCGACGCGGCACGGCGCGGTGCCCGAGGTGATCGAGGACGGGCGCAGCGGCGTGATCGTCGAGAACTACCGGCAGATGCCCGAGGCGCTCGACCGGGCCGATGCGCTCGACCCGATCGAGCTCCGCCGGTACGTGGAGGAGCGCTTCGCGCCCGAGCGGATGGTCTCGAACTACGAGACGGCGTACCGCGAGGCGATCGACCGCACGGCGTAGGGCCTAGCGCCCGGCGAGCGAGCGGATGATCGGCGCGACGTAGTCCATGTAAGCCGCGACCTCGGCAGGGTCGAACTCGGCCTCCACGCTTCCTCCGCGATAGACAGCCACGCTCCTTTCGACCAAGCCGTGAAAGCGTGCAGACGCGTGCTGCAGCGCCCACAGGCCTCCGCTGAGCTTCGAATGCAGCCTCCGCTCGGCAAGCGTGGCCCAGATCCTCGAGGCATTGAGAGCGCCGTAGAGGCCCAGTCGTCGGTCCCGGCTCCAGTCGAAGTCTCGCAAGAGCGAGTCGACGTAGTCGCGCTCGGGCACGGGCGGAAAGACTCGTTGTATCGGGGCGCCGAAGAGCGCCACACCGGCTTCGCGCAGCACGGTCACATGAGCCGCCAGGTCGTAGTCCTCGGTCCAGAGAGGACTGAAATAGCCGGCCATGAATCGCTCGCGCTGGCTCTCGCCGTAATGGAAGTCGAACGGAGTCGGATAGCGCCACGGACGGAGCTGCTGCTCGGTCAGAAGGGACAATTCGAGTGGATACGGCGGTTTCCGAGGGCGTCCTCTGTCCGCGGACGACCGCAGCATGAGTTCGCCGAGGCGGCCCCGAGCCTCGTTCGTCGTCGCTCGCCTCGTCACCGCGATCACGTCGATGTCGCTGCGCTCCGGGCTGAAGCACCCGAGCACGAGCGAGCCGTGCACGTACACCCCGACGAGGTCGTCGGCCAGGATCGACCTGAGATCGCGGGTCAGCATGTCCAGCTGCTCGAGGGCCTCCTTCGGCGCCTCGAGCGGGCTCATGCCGGTTCGAGTTGCTTTTCCCAGTAGCGCTTGAGCCCCGCGTACGACTGCCAGAACGGCGCGGCGCGCTCGTAGTACGGCGCCTCGCCGTCCTCCTCGGCCAGGTCGGCGCGCGCCGCCTCGACGAACTCCTCCTCGGTCAGCCCCTGCCGCACCCGTTGTGCCCACACGCGAAGCTCGCGGCGCAGGCGCCGCAGATGGTCGCGCGGCGATTCGACGACGCCGAAGTGGATGAGCGCGAGCCGATCCGGGCCGCGGGCCTCGATCTCGTCGATCGTGTGCTCCCAGGCCTCGAGGTCGACCTCCGGCGGCGGCGAGACGGGGATGATGTACCGCCCCGGGACGATGCGCACGCCGGCCGCGTCGCCCGCGTAGAGGGTGCCCTCGTCGTCGAGGTAGGAGACGTGGTGGTTGGCGTGGCCCGGCGTGGGGAAGCACGCGAAGCCGAGGACGCGCTCGCCGACGACGTTCACGTTTGCCTCCGGGATCGGCGCGAGCTCGCCCCAGAGCGTGTCGAAGTCGTCCCCGTACAGCCTGCGGGCACTCCGCTCGAGCCGGCTCGGGTCGACGAGATGCGGCGCGCCGACTTCTGAGACGTGCACCTCCAGTTCCGGATGCTCCCGCACGAGCACGCCCGCGGCGCCCGCGTGGTCGAGGTGGATGTGCGAGAGGAGGAGATGGCGCAGGTCTGTCAGCGCAAGGCCTTCCTCGGCCAGCCGCCCCTTCAGCGCGGGCAGGGCGCTCGTCGGCCCGCAGTCGAACAGCGCCGGCCCGTCGCCGGTGTCGAGCAGGTAGACGCCGATGACGCGCTCGTCGCCCTGGTGGAAGAGATCGAGGGGCGCGGGTTGGCCCACGCCCCCGATCCTACGGACTCGTAATCAGGCCGCGGCTGCGGGTCGTTCGCGGCGACGCAGGAAGACGAGCGTCGCGGCGGCGAGCAGGAGCGCTGTTCCGATCAGGGCGCTGAGCAGCTCGGCCGAGACGAGCGCCGAGTCGTCGCCGGACGAGCCTCCGGTCGGCGCGACCTTCGGCAGGCCCGCGGCGACGAGCGTGTCCTTCAGGGTTACGGGCGCCTGGTACCAGCCGCCGCGTGTCTCCTCCGTGCCGAAGAACTTCTGCCCCGGCTTCATGTACGTAACCGGTCCGTCGGGCGCGTACGGATAGAGATCCTGCTTCAGCGTGTCGGTCTCGTTGTTCGGGCCGGGGACGGTGTACGTGATCGTGTACTTCGGCCCGAGGTCGCCCTTCGGCCGGCTTGGCAGCATCGGGTTCGGCTCCTGGCCGAACGAGGCCGGGAAGAAGCCGGCCTGCTGCGTGAGGTCGCCGAGCGGCGTGCCGCCGGACTCGCCGCCGCCGGAGACGTTGATCCCGCCGCCCGTCCCAGGGCCGTCGATGGACGCTTCCGACGGGCCCTTCGCCAGCGCGGCCGTGGGCAAGGCCAGTGCCAGGGCGGCGAGCAGGAGAAGGATCGATTTCATCGCGTGCTCCTTTCGAGGTCTGCACCCTCTACACCGCCGCCTCGTGGCGGGTTCCGCCTAGGCGCGCTCGAGAACGGCGGCGAAGTTTGCGTCGCCGTCGAACACGTGCCGCAGCTCCCACCCGGTGCCTGCGGAGATCTCCTCCACTTCGGCAGGCGAGGCCAACAGCCAGTCGAACCAGGGACTGGCTTCCTTCCGGTAACGGACGCGGACACGCACCTGGCCGATCATGCGCCCACGCCGGCGATTGCGCTCGTGGTACTCGAGGTTGTCGGGGTCGTCCGTGTCGTGCGGGTCGTGGCAGCCCGCGAGGATCCTGGCGTCATCGCTCGTCACGCGCTTGAGCCGGCGCAGCATCCAGCGCGCACGATTCGGGTTCGCGAACAGGCCGAAGTTGTTCCCGAACAGCGCGATCGTGTCGAAGCGGCCGAGCGACGAATCGATCTGCGTGTAGGGAAGGATTCGCGCATCGCGGACCCCGCGGCGGCGGCAGACCTCGACCGCCGCCGGGGACACGTCGATGGCGACCACCTCGTGCCCGCGCTCCTGGGCATGCAGAGCGACGCGACCCGCGCCGCAGCCGATGTCGAGGACGCGGCCGCGCAGGTAGCGCAGGGCCTTCCGCTCCGAGGCGTGCCACTTCCGAAGCCCCGAGAAGTACCACGCCAGCGACTCGGTCTCGACGAAGCCGTCGTCGCGCTCGACGATGATCGTGACGTTCTTGCCCTCGAGCTGGTCGAGCAGCGCGTGCCCGAAAGCGTCTGCCTGCTCGGGGATCGCGACTCCTACGCGCCGGCGGCGGCGGTCGACCGGACGAGCGCCGCCTCGAGGTCGGCGATCAGGTCGTCGACCGACTCGATTCCGACGGAGAGGCGAATGAGGTTCTTCGGCACCGCGAACGGCGCGTCCGCCGTCGACGCGTGCGTCATCCGCGCCGGGTGCTCGATCAGGCTCTCCACGCCGCCGAGCGACTCGGCGAGCAGCCAGATCTTCGTCCGCCCGACGAGCTCGACGGCCTCTTCCTCGGAGGCGGCCAGGAACGAGATCATCCCGCCGAAGTCGGCCATCTGCCGCTTCGCGATCTCGTGCCCTGGGTGGCTCGGCAGGCCGGGATAGAGCACCTTCTCGACCGACTGGTGGGACTCGTGGTACTCGGCGATCCGCCGCGCGTTCTGCGAGTGCCGCTCCATGCGCACGGCGAGCGTCTTGATCCCGCGCAGCACGAGCCACGAGTCGAACGGCCCGGGCACCGCCCCGAGCGACTTCTGCAGGAAGTAGAGGCGCTCGGCGATCGTCGGGTCGTTCGTGGCGACGAACCCGCCGAGGATGTCCGAGTGCCCGCCGAGGTACTTCGTCGTCGAGTGGAGGACGATGTCGGCTCCCAGCTCGAGCGGCCGCTGCAGGTACGGCGTGGCGAATGTGTTGTCGACGACGACGATCGCGCCGACGTCGTGAGCCGCCTTCGCCGCGGCTTCGATGTCGATGACGTTCAGGAGCGGGTTCGTCGGTGACTCGAGCCACACGATGCGGGTCCGCTCGTCCAGGTGCTCGCCGAGGCCCTCGTTGATCTGCTCCGAGGAGAGGAACGCGACGTCGTAACCCTTCGGCTGGTAGACCTGCGAGAGGAGGCGGTAGACGCCGCCGTACACGTCGTTGACCGAGACGATGCGCTCGCTCGGGTGGACGAGGTGCATGACCGTGGTCACCGCGGCCATCCCGGACGCGAAGGCGACGCCGTGTTCTGCGCTCTCGAGCGAGGCGAGGCAGATCTGCAGCGCAGTCCGCGTCGGGTTCGCGACGCGCGAGTAGTCGTAGCCCTTGTTCTGGCCGACGGCGTCTTGCGCATACGTCGACGTCTGGTAGATCGGCACGACGACCGAGCCCGTCGCCGGGTCGGGCTCCTGGCCTTCGTGGATCGCCCGGGTCTCGAAGTCCATTGCTTTGATGCTACCCATGCGCGACGCAGGCCCGACCGCCTTCCAAGACTTGAACGGCGTCCTCGAGCAGCTCGTCTCAGGTGTCCGGGCGGTCCTCGGCGACAACCTCTGCGGGGTCTACCTCCAGGGCTCGTTTGCGCTCGGCGACGCCGATATCTACAGCGATGTCGACTTCATCGTCGTCCTGACGCGCGAGGTGAGCGATCAGCAGGCGGACGAGCTCCAGGCGCTGCACGTACGGCTCTACGGGCTCGACGTGCCGTGGGCCCAGCACCTCGAAGGGTCGTACGTGCCGAAAGACAACTTCCGCCGCGTCGACCCGGCCCGCACGCCGTACCTGTACCTCGACAACGGCGCGACTGAGCTCACGCGCGACACCCACTGCAACACCGCGGTCGTTCGCGCGACGCTCCGCGAGCACGGCATCGCCCTCTTCGGACCCGACCCGAAGACCCTCATCGAGCCTGTCTCGGCGACCGACCTCGTAAACGACGTGCGCGTCGCGCTCGAGGAGTGGGGCGACTGGCTGCAGGACAACTCACCGAGCCGCCGCGGTCAGGGCGTGCTCGTCACGACTCTCTGTCGGATGCTGCAGACGCTCGCCGAGGGACGAGTGACGTCGAAGCGCGAAGCCTGCGAGTGGGCCCTGCGGAACCTCGGCCCGGAGTGGGCCCCGCTCGTCCACCGAGCCGTCGACGATCGGCCGGACCCGTGGACGAAGGTGCGCGAGCCGGCCGATACCGAGGCACTCGCGCAGACGCTCGCGTTCATCGACTACGTCCGCAACGAGGCGCGCCAGACGGCCGGCACCCGCCGTCCGTAGGCGATCTCCTCGGCGCCGAGCCACTTCGCGAGGCGCCGCACCGCGCGCGCGATGCCCTCGCCGGCGCTCGCTGGTGCGCCCGGCTCGGCGAAGACGCCGTTGACGCGCAGCACGCGGCTCTTACGGTCGAAGACCGGCTCGATCCGCCCGATCAGCTTGTCGCCGCGCAGGATCGGCAGCACGTAGTAGCCGTACTCGCGCTTCGCCTTCGGCACGTACATCTCGAGCCGGTAGAAGAAATCCCAGAGGGCCTCCGCCCGGTCGCGGTCGTGCACGAGCCGGTCGAAGGGCGACAGGAACGTGACGCGGTTGCCGACCGGCCCGTCCACGGCCTCCGGATGCCGCACGAGCCGCCCTCGCTCGAGCCGGATGCCGAGTGCGCGGAACCGCCTCTCGTCGTAGAGGCGCTTGGCCTCGCGCTGTGGGAGCGTCTCCGTCTCGGGAAACCAGCGTTCGGCGAGATCCCAGAGCCGCTGCCCGGACTGGCGGCCGGCGACGGCGATCCGGCCGCGGCGGTGCAGAAGCTCGAGCATCCAGGTCTGCTGCGCTCTGGTGCCCCACCAGACGGTGCGCTCGTCGGCCCGCGCCGCGTGGTGCTCCAGCTCCCGGGAGGGCAGCGGGCCGCGCTTCTCGAGCTCGCGGAGCACGTACCGCCGCAGGCCCGCCTGCTCCTTCATGAACTCGTTCGCCCAGCGATGCCACTTCAGCGTGCCCCAGGGCTCGCGCATCTTCGCCCGGATCAGCGGCAGGTCCTCGATCGGCCAGATGAACGCGCTCCACTCGAAGAGCTTGCGCTCGTCCCAGAGCAGCCGGTCGAGCTCGCCTCGATCGTACGGGCCGAGCCGGCTCCAAAGGACCAGGTGCTGAGGCGGCGCGACCGTCGAGATCGGGTCGAGCTGAAGGAAACCGAGGCGGCGGACCGTGTCGAGCACGTCCGTTGCCGAGCCGTCGAGCAATTGGGCGCGGACGGCGATGCGCCGTGCAGTCGGGATCGGAATGGGCGGGGCGGCCACGGTTCGCGGCACGGTACCGAGGGCAGAAACCCGATGTGCGGCTGCTGGTCGTTCTCGTCGGGATCGTGTACGTCGCGCTGACCCTGGCGAGCTCGGGCTATGTCTTCGTGGTCGGGAGCTTCGACTGCTACGAGTCGTGCTCCGAGGCCGGCGATTGGACGACGAAGCCCGAGGCGTGGCAATGGGACGTCCTCACCGCGCTCGGCCCGGTGGCGGCGCGTTGTGGACTGCTCGCGGTCGGCCTCAGGCTCGCAGGCAGGCGTGAAGCCCTGCTCTTGGTCGGCCTGCACGGCTGCGTGCTGGCCGTGGCCGGCTCGCTCCTCGCGCAGGTGAGCTTCAGGTGGGACGAAGTCGTCTTCTGGTGGATCCTGATCGTCGGCGCGGGGGTCTGCTTCGCAATCGTCGCGCGTTCCCCGCAGCCGGCTCCCGTCTAGCCGCGCGAGTTGTCACGCCGGTGCGCGAGGTACTCGAGGAGATCGGTGCGCGTGAGGACGCCGACCGGCTTGCCCGCGCGGGCGACGACGACCGCGTTCGTGCGCCCGGTCAGCGTGGCGAAGACCTCGTCGAGCGGCTCGTCCACGTCGATCGCCGGCAGCGGCGGCTGCATCGCGGCAGCCACGTCCTCGTGCAGCGCGTCGGGGTTCTTGAACACGCGGTCGAGCAGGTCGCGGTCCTGCAACGAGCCGATCACGTCCGCGAGCGAGTCGACCTCGCCGTCACGGACGACCGCGAGCTGGGAGATCGAGTAGCGCTGCATGAGGTCGATCGCCTCGCCGACCTTCTGGTGCGACTCGATCGTGACCAGGTCCGGGATGTCCGGCTCCTCGGTGCGCTTGGCGCTCAGCACCTGTGCAACGGTCGGGGACGGCTCCTCGCGCTCGAGAAAGCCGAGCTCGAGCATGTAGTTGTCGTCGTAGAACTTCGAGAGGTAGGCGCGGCCGCTGTCGGGGATCAGCGTCACGACCGTCTTCCCGGGGCCGAGCTGCTTCGCGACCTCGATCGCCGCCCACACGGCCGTGCCGCCCGAGCCGCCGATCAGGAGGCCCTCCTCGCGAGCCATCCGCCTGGCCGTCAGGAACGAGTCCTTGTCGGACACCGTCACCCACTGGTCGACGATGTCCCGGTCGAACGTCTCGGGGTAGAAGTCCTCGCCGATGCCTTCGACGAGGTACGGATGCATCCTGTCGCCGGCCGTGTAGATCGAGCCCTCGGGGTCGGCGCCGACGACGAGCATGTCGGGGTTCTGCTCCTTCAGATAGCGGCCCGTGCCCGAGATCGTGCCGCCCGTGCCGACAGCGATCACGAGCGCGTCGACCTCGCCGCCGGTCTGCTCCCAGATCTCCGGGCCGGTGGTCTCGTAGTGCGCCTCGGGGTTGCCGGCGTTCGTGTACTGGTCGGGCTTGTAC
>JBKPFD010000073.1:0-5429 GCA_046729155.1 Actinomycetota bacterium | reverse complement strand
CGGGCAACTGGGTCGTCGAGGAGGCGCTCAGCGGCGTGCGGGCGAAGGTGCACGAGGGCATGCCGATCGCCCAGCCGCTCGTCGAGAACCCGATCTTCCCGCCGATGGTCGGACACATGGTCCGCATCGGCGAGGAGACCGGAGAGCTCGAAAAGATGCTCGGGAAGATCGCCGACTTCTACGAGGACGAGGTCGACTCGTCGATCCAGACGCTGACGTCGATCATCGAGCCGCTGATGATGATCGCCGTCGGCATCGTCGTCGGGATCATCATCATCTCGATGTACCTGCCGATGTTCAAGATGCTCAGCCTCGTCAAGTAGACGGGCTACCCGACGCCGTAGGCCCGCAGCGCAGCGCCGCCCACCTGCCGTCCGAGCCGGAGCCCCGCCTCGTTGTCGTTCCGGTAGTGGATGCCGCCGTACAGCCGCGAGAGCGCCGCCTCCTGGGCCATGGCTTCGAGCGCGCCGGAGCGGTCGGGGAAGAAGGCGGCGAGCACCGTCGCCGCCGCCCCGGAAGTCGTCGAGTGGCCGGACACGTAGCTCGGGAAGGGCGGCGTGACGATGTACGAGAGCCAGGAGCCGGCATCGCGGACGAGGCGGCGGATCGCGGTCACCGGACGGAGCGACCAGTACCTGTACTTGGCGTCCCAGCAGGCGATGAACGCATCCGCCTGGGCGGTGTTCAGGACGGCGAAGAGCCGGCTCGAACGAAGCGTCGACCAGCCCGCTTCGTCGACAAGGCCGAGCGCGATCACGTTCCAGTGACCGGCCGGTGTGACGGTTCCGGGCCCGTCGGCCCAGTGGTCGGCGATCCGCCTCTGCTCGTCGGTCAGTGTCTGCGAGACCCTGTAGACCTCGTTCATCTCGGCCGTGAACCGGGCGCTACCGTAGGCCGGCGGCGGCCCGGGGCGGTACTGCGACCCCTTGCGCAGGTTCCACGTTCGCCACGTTCCCGCCAACGGCTCCAGCGGCGGATAGACGAAGCCGGGAGGAGTCGGCACCCAGAAACCGGGCCCTTGCGGCGGACGGCCCGTCCAAACAACATCCGAGCCGTCGTGCAGCGCGCGCGCCACGAGCAGTCGCCCGATCAGGCGGCCGTGCCTGAAGGCGCGGCTGTCCACGTCGGCGAGCTCGTCCGCCAGGGCGTCGATGCGGTCGGCCTCGTCGGGATCCAGGTAGACGAGCACGGTCGCGGCCGCTCCGGCGACGGCGTCGTCTCGCGCCTCCCCGCCGGCGAGCGCCGCGAGGTACATGGCGCTGCTGAGATGGCCGAGCCCGCGCGCGGCGCGCGGCGGGTTCGTGCGATGGGACGCGATCGCGTCCAGGTCGAGCTCGATCCAGGGAGCGACGGCGCCGGAGCCGCCCGGCTGCGCGCGCGCGGGCGAGGGCGCAACGCCGAGGGTGACGGCGAGGCCGGCCGCGACGATGAGCAAGACCCCCCTCATGGCCAGAGCCGCAGTCGGCGCACGTTATCCGATCGCCGCAAGGCGGTCAGGCCTGCCGACTCGCCGCTTGGTCTAGATCGTCTCCAACGTGGCGCGGCGCCGGCCGTCCGCCTCGAAGAACCGAAGCAGCCCGTAGGCGGCGAGCGCGTACGCGACGCCGATCGCCGCCTCGGTGAGGACGAGGTCCGACACGTCCGCCAGAGACGCGCCCGCGGCAATCTCGCGCGCCGCCTGGATCCCGTGCGTCAGCGGCAGGCCCTTCGCGACCGTCTGCATCCAGTGGGGCAGCGAGTCGAGAGGCACGTTGACGCCGCAGAAGAGGAGCAGCAGTAGCGCGACGAGGTTCGCGAGGAAGAACACGTCCCTGAAGCGCAGGCCGACGGCGCCCGTCATCAAGCCGAGCGACGTGCACGCGAAGGAGCTGACGACGACGACGAGCGCGATCGCCGGGATCTCCGCGGCCGTGAGCTCGAAGTCGAGGAGCGCCCACCCGACCGCGAAGCCGAACGCCGAGACGAGGACGCCGTTTCCCACGAGCGGCAGGGCGCGACCGAGGAAGAGCGGCAGCCGGTTCGCGGGCGTCGCCAGCAACGGCGAGAGCGTCTGCGTCCAGCGCTCGCCGCCGATCGTCATCGCCGTTCCGAAGATCCCGGCGAGCGCGGAGGCCTGCACAGCGTTCCCGACGACGAAGAACTCGTCGTTCTGTAGGTTGGCGAAGCGCCCGATGTACGCGAAGAAGAGGATCTGGAAGATGGGGCCGCCGAGCATCGTCGGGATGTAGATCGTCGGCCGCAGCCAGTTGAACAGCGCGCGGTAGGCGAGGTAACCGCCGACGAAGAAGATGCGCAGAGAGCTCACGTCAGAGCCAAGGTCGCGCGCTCGCGCGCCAGCTTCTCGAAGTACCGCAGGCAGTAGTGCCCGATGACCAGGTACACGGCGGCGAGAGCGAGGGACATCGCCACGGCGAACCCGGGATCGCCGCCCAGCGCCGCCTCGCGGAGCGCCCTGACGCCCCACGTGGGAGCGAGCACCCACGAGATGGGACGCGTCCAGCCGGGCAGGAGCGCGAGCCCGGTCAGGAGGCCGGTGACGAGCCAGACGGGGTACTCGAGCAGGTTCGAGAGCGCGTTCGCGTTCCGGTAGAGGACGAAGGTCGAAGCGAGCACGAGGCCGAGGAGACCGAGGGCGAGCACCGACACAGGCAGCGCGACGACGAACCACGCGGGGTGCGCGAGCTCGAGGGGCACGTCGAAGAAGAGCCACCCCCAGAGGAGCGTCGACGTTAGCGAGTAGAGACCGACCGTCGCCGTCGCGATCGTCAGCGGCAGGATCACCCAGATGAACGCCGGCGGCACCGCGATGCAGTACTCGAGCGTCCCCTGCCAGCGCTGCCACTGGATCGCGCCGCCGCTCCCGAACAGCACGGCGGACCAGATGCCCATCATCCCCGCCCCGATCGCGACGAAGAGGAGCGAGCCCGGCCGCGCCCCTGCCTGGAACATGAAGTACGCGATCGACGCGAAGATCACCGGCGAGATGATCGAGACGATGATGAAGAACCCGGAGAGCGTGAGGCTCTTCAGGTGGAAGGCCCAGCCCGCGTAGAGCAGCCGCGCGAGCCTCATGCGATCTGCAGCGACGCGCGCTTGCGGCTCTCGCGCTCCATGAAGAGCAGGAGCATGTAGCCGAGGAACGTGTAGACGACCCCGATCACGGCCTCGGTCGCGAGCAGCCCGCCCACGTCACCGAGGGATGCGCCGTCGGCGACCTCCCTTGCCGCCTGGATGCCGTGCGTGAGCGGCACGCGCTCCGAGATCGCCTGCATCCAACCCGGCAGCTCGTCGATGTCCACGTTCGCGCCGGTGAAGATCAGCAGCAGGCCGAAGATGATGTTGTTCAGCACGGCGGTCTCGCGGACGCGCAGGCCGATCCCGGCGCAGATCAGTCCGAGGCCCGTGCACGAGAAGGCGGCCACGGCGATGACGAGCGCAATCGGCGCCCACGCCGACACCGGAACGTCGATGCCGAGCAGCAGGCCGGAGACGAGCAGCGAGAAGGCCGCGATGACCGCCGCATTGGCGATCACCGGCAGCGCGCGCCCGAGAAAGAGCGGCAGGCGGCCCGCGGGCGTGACGAGGAGGTAGGAGAGCGTCTGTTGAGAGCGCTCGCCCGCGATCGCATTCGTCATCGCGAACAGGCACGGGATCGACGCGTACTGGACGGCATTGCCGATGACGTAGAACTCGTCCGACTGCACTCCGGCGGTGCGGCCGATGTACACGAAGAGAAGGATCTGGAAGAGCGGCGAGACGACGAGCGTGGGCACGAAGATCCAGGGCGAGAGCCAGTTGATCAGCCCTCGGTACGCGGTCAGGCCGCCGATGAAGAAGATGCGCAGCGCGACGATCACGTGAGTGAGAGGCTCGCGCTGGCGCGGGCGGAGCGGAGGACGCTTTCCGTGACGAGAACGCCGATCGCGACGTAGAGGGACCCGAGCAGGAAGCACATGCCGATGTCGGGAAGGGGCGAGCCTCCCATCGCCGACTCGCGGATCGCGCGCATGCCCCAGGTCGGCGCGAGCGCCCATGAGATCGGGTGCACCCAGCCGGGCAGGAGCGACAGCGGCACGAGGAAGCCGCAGATGAGCCAGATCGGATACTCGGTCATCGCCCCGAGCGCCCAGGCCGTCCTGTAGCGCGCGAACGACACGGCCATCAGGAACCCGAGCGCGCCGATCGAGAGGATCGTCGCGGGGATCGCGACCGCGAGGAGCAGCGGCTGCTCGAAGGTGATGTCGATGCCGAACGCGAAGCGGCCCCAGAGCAGAGTCGTCGCCATGCAGTAGATCCCGATCGCCGAGGTCGCGAATGCGAGCGGCAGCAGCACGAGCGAGAAGTGCGCGGGCGCGGCCACGAGCAGTTCGAGCGTCCCGAACCAGCGCTCGCGCTGGAGCGCGGAGCCCGCGGAGACGCTCGTTGCGGTCCAGATGCCCATCACCGCGGCTCCGAGCGACGCGTAGACGAGGGCGTCGGGGTCGCCGCCGGCCCGGAACATGAAGAAGGCGACGGTCGCGAAGAAGATCGGCCAGAGGATCGCGAGCAGACCGTCGAAGCTCGAGCGCGAGAGCTGCTTGACGTGCAGCAGCCAGCTGACGCTCAACAGCCGCAGCGTCTGCCTCACGATTGCTCCAGCGTGGCGTGCCTGCGTCCCTGCCACTCGAAGAAGCGGAGCATCGCGTAGCCGACGACGAGGTACGCGAGCCCGATCAACACCTCCGTCCCGAGCGTGTCGACGACGCTCGAGAACGCGGCGCCGTCCGCCAGCTCGCGTGCCGCCGCGATCGCGTGCGTGAACGGTAGGAAGGGGGAGATGGCGCTCAGCCAGTCGGGCAGCTCGTCGAGCGGCACGTTGGCGCCGGTGAAGATGAGCAGGAAGCCGAAGATGACGTTCGAGAGCACGGCGTTCTCCCGCACCCGCAGCGAGACGGCCGCGTTGATGAGCCCGAGGCCGGTGCAGGAAAACGCCGCTATCGCGATCGTGACGGCGAGCCCCGGGATCGCGCTCGCTGGTAGGTCGACGCCGAGGATCAGGCAACCGGCGGTGAACGAGAACGCGGAGACGAAGGCGGCGTTGCCGATCACCGGCAGGGCGCGGCCGAAGAACAGCGGGATCCGGCTCGCCGGGCTGACGAGGATCGCGCTGAGCGTGTTCTGGTAGCGCTCGCCGCTGATCAGCTGCGACATCGCGAACAGGCACGGGATCGCCGCGTACTGCAGCGCGTTGCCGACGACGTAGAACTTGTCCGACTCGAGGCCGGCCGAGCGTCCGATGTAGGCGAAGAGCAGGATCTGGAAGATCGGCGCGACGACGAGGCTCGGGATGTAGATCGTCGGCGAGAGCCAGTAGAAGAGGGCGCGGTAGCTCGTGATCCCGCCCACGAAGAAGAGGCGGACGGCCGCGGTCACGTCAGCGAGAGCGCCGC
>JBKPFD010000072.1:0-6621 GCA_046729155.1 Actinomycetota bacterium | reverse complement strand
CGGCGGCTCCCTCCCCCACACGGGGTTTACGCCCCTGTCGGGCGTCGTCTCGAAGGACGCGATCCTCGCCTCGGCGCTCGCGGCGGGCTGGTACGGCCAGCTGCTCTTCGTCGTCGGGCTCGTCGGCGCGTTCCTGACCGGGCTCTACACCTTCCGCATGGTGTTTCTCGTCTTCGGCGGCGAGCAATCCGCGTACGCCCGCGAGCACGTGCACCAGCCCGAACGCACCGAGCCGTGGGCCTGGATGGCAATGACGGTCGGCGTGCTGACCGTCGGCGCCCTCGTCGCGGGCTGGATCCAGATCGCCGGCCTCTGGCACCCGCTCGCCAACTTCCTCGACCCGGTGGCCGAGCCGCTCGTCGAGCCGTCGGGGACGCAGGACGCGATCGCGTCAATCCTGGCCGTCGGCCTCGGCGCCGCGGGCATCTGGCTCGCCTGGCTCGTCTACTCCGGGCGCCGTGTAGCCGTCCCCGAGGTCCGCCCGCTGCAGGCGCTCCTCGAGCACAAGTTCTACTTCGACGAGGCCTACGACTGGCTCTTCTACCGGCCCGCGGTCTGGCTCGCGCGCGGGCTCGGGGCGGTGGTCGAGCAGCCGGTCGTCGGCGGGTCGCTGACGGGGATCGGAATCGGCGCGCGCCGTGCCGGCGGCGAGGTGGCGGAGGCGCAGACCGGCCTCGTCCGCACCTATGCGCTCGTGATCGCGGCCGCCGTCGCGACCCTCGCCCTCGTTTTCGTCTGGGTGCGCTGAGGTGGACTGGCTCGCGACGATCCTCGTCTTCCTGCCCCTCGCGGGCACGCTCGTGGTCTGGCTCCTCCCCTGGCCGCGCCAGTCGGCCGGGGCCCTTGCGCTCCTGGTCGCGCTCGCCGAGGTCGGGGTGTGGATCAACGCCGTCTTCAGGTTCGACTTCGGGGCCCAGGGGCTCCAGTTCGAGCAGCGGACGGAGTGGTTCAGCGACCTCGAGGTCTCGTACCACGTCGGCTTCTTCGGCTACTCGCTCTGGTTGGCCGGCCTCACGGTCGTCGTGCTGGCCGCCGCCATCGGCTACGGGCTCTGGTCGGGCCGCGATCGCCCGCGCGCCTACTACGGCCTGATGCTCTTCCTGACCGGGGCCGTCGTCGGCGTCTTCGCCGCGCAGGACCTGCTGCTCTTCTACGTCTTCTGGGAGGCCATGCTGATCCCGCTCTACGTGCTGATCGGGGTCTGGGGCGGGCCCGGGCGCCTCGGCGCGACGATCAAGTTCGTCATCTACACGATGGCGGGCTCACTGCTGATGCTCGCGGCGGTGGTCGTGTTCGGCCTCTCGCAGAACACGTTCGACCTCGTCGACTCGGGCCAGAGCGGCAGCGCGTGGCTCTTCCTCGGCTTCGCCGCGGCCTTCGCGGTGAAGGCGCCGCTCTTCCCGCTGCACGGCTGGCTCCCGGACGCGTACCGCGAGTCGTCGCCGGAGGTGGCCGCCGTGCTCTCGGGCGTCGTCTCGAAGGCCGCGGTCTACGGCTTCCTGCGCATCGCGCTCGAGAAGTTCCCCGAGCCCGTCGACGACTTCCGCAACCTGATCCTGCTGCTGGCTGCTGTCGGCCTCGTCTACGGCTCGCTGCTCGCGTTCCGGGCGCCCGACCTGCGCGGGATCATCGCCTACTCGAGCCTCGCGCAGCTCGGACTGATCACGCTCGGGCTCTTCGCGGGCAACCAGGCAGGCCTGGACGGCGCCGTGCTGCAGATGGTCAACCACGGCCTCGTCTCCGCGGCGCTGTTCATGCTCGCAGGCGGGATCGAGCGGCGGGCGGCCACGGGCGACCTCGGGCGGCTCGGCGGCATGGCCCGCGGCCGGCCCGCGCTGGCGACGCTCGTGATGGCGACCGGGATCATCGCGCTCGCCGTGCCCGGCGCCGCGACGTTCGCCGGGGAGTTCCTGATCCTCGCCGGGGTCTTCCGCCAGGGCTGGGGCTGGGCGGTTGTCGGCGCGGCCGGGATCATCCTCGCCGCGATGTACATGCTGCGCTTCATCTCGGCCGTGCTGCACCAGCAGCCGGGGCCGGCGGTGACCGAGGACGCGCTCGACTTGCGGCCCGCCGAGCTGGGCATCCTCGTGCCGCTCGTCGGTTGCCTGCTCGCGCTCTCCGTCTGGCCGGCGGCGATCACCGACCGCTCGTTCGCGCCGGAGAGCCCGCCCACATCAATTCGCTTCGTCGTCGACGTCTCGAGGACGCCGTGATCGACACGCCCTCCGTCGACTGGTTCGCGCTCTCGCCGATCCTGGTGCTGCTCGGCGCCGCGGGCGTCGTCCTCCTCGGCGCGGTCCTCCTGCCACGCACGTGGATCCGCCCGCTGGCCGCCTTCGCGTGCGCAGCCGGGTTCGCGGGTGCCTTCGTCGCCGCTGCGCTGCTCTTCTGGAAGACGCCCGAGGCGCAAGGCGTCGTCGCCGACGCGATGCGGCGCGACCGCTTCGCCGCCCTCGCCCAGATGATCGTCGCGGGCTCGGGGCTGCTCGCCGTCGGCATCTCGTACTCATGGCGCACGCGCGACGAGCATGTCGGCGAGTACTACGCGCTGCTGGCCGCGGCGGGCGGGGGAATGGCGTTCCTGGCCTCGGCGGGCAACCTGATGACGCTCTTCCTCGGGCTCGAGTGGTTCTCGATCTGCCTGTACGTGCTCTGCGCCGTCGAGATCGACGTCGTCGGCTCGCTCGAGGCGGGCCTCAAGTACCTGATCGTCGGCGGCCTTGGCTCGGCGGTGCTCCTGTTCGGCTCGGCGCTCGTCTACGGCGCGACCGGCGAGCTCGGCTTCGAGCAGATCGCCGCGGCGACGCGCGCGCAGGGGCTGGAGGGCGACGCACTGCTCGTCGTCGGCATGGCCATGCTCATCGCGGGCTTCGCCTTCAAGGCGTCGGCCGCCCCGTTCCACATGTGGACACCCGACGTCTACGAGGGTGCGCCCACCCCCGTGACCGCGTTCATGTCGGCGGCCACGAAGACGGTCGCGCTCGTGCTGATGCTGCGGGTGCTGGTGACGGCGTTCCCCCAGGAGGACGAGCTCTGGACGATCGCCGTCGCGGTCATCGCCTGTGCGTCACTCGCGGTCGGCAACCTGGCCGCCCTCGTCCAGCGACGACTGAAGCGACTGCTCGCGTACTCGTCGATCTCACATGCCGGCTTCATGCTCATCGCGGTTGCCTCGGCGAACGAGCTCGGCGGCAAGGCGCTGCTCTACTACCTGATCCCGTACTCGGCCGCCTCGCTCGGCGCGTTCGCCGTCGTCGCGGCGCGCGAGCGCGAGCTGAACGCGCCGGTCACCCTCGACAACTTGGCCGGGCTCGGCTGGGAGCGGCCGCTGCTCGGAGTGGCGATGTGGACGTTCATGCTCGGCTTCGCGGGCTTCCCGCTGACCGGCGGCTTCATCGGCAAGTTCTACGTCTTCTCGGCCGCGTACGAGACCGGCTGGACGTGGCTCGTCATCGTCGGCGTCGCCGCGACGGCGGTGAGCCTCTACTACTACCTCGCCGTCATCCGTGCGATGTACATGCGCCCCGGGGCCGAGCTCGGCCTCGCGCCCGCCGGCGGGTCACCGCCGCGCGATGCGCTCCTGCAGGCGTCCGTCTTCGTGGCGCTCGTCGTCAACGTCGGCTCGTTCTTCGCGGTGCAACCGCTGATCGACGTCGCCGAGAAGGCGGCGGAGTCCCTGCCGCTCTAGCGCTAGGTCAGGTCGGTAGCCGGTCGGCGCGCCGGGCGCGGCTCGGCGAAGACCGCGACCAGCGCCTCGAGCGAGAGGACGCAGAGGCAGGCGGTGAGCGCGTTTCCCGCGAGCGCGGGTAGCGCCGCGTCCCCTACGGCCGGGGCCCGCATGGCCGCGCCGCTGACGAGAAGCAGTACCGCCAGCGCAATCAGAACCGGCTGCAGGTACAGGCCGGGGCCGGCACGGTAGTCCGCCCGCGCGTCGAGCAGCTCGCCGAGCGAGCCCAGCGCCGCGACCGCGGTGGTGGGGACGGCTGCGAGCACGAGGTAGAACGCGGCGAGGTGGTAGCCGCCAGTGTCGAGCCCGGCGGCGAGGAGGGCCAGCACGATCGGAAGCCAGCGCGCCATGGGACATAGGTTCGTGCCGCGATCGGACAGTCCTGTCAGGCAGAGCGGGATAGGCTCGAACACGCCCGATGCTGTTCCTCGTCGCAGCGCTCACGCTCCCGATCGCAGGGCTCGTCGTGCTGCTCGCGGCACCGGACGTCGACTTCCACTGGGAGCACCACCCAGCTCACTTCTGGCTCGTGCTCGGCACCGCGCTCGTCAGCGTCGCGCTCGGCTTCCTGACCAGCGACGCTGCTCGCCGCCTCGACGACGCGCGCCTCTTTCTCGTCTCCATGGCGTTCGTTACGAGCGCGGGGTTCCTCGGGCTGCATGCGCTCGCCACTCCCGGCGTCCTGCTCGAGGGCAAGAACGCCGGGTTCGTGATCGCGACGCCCGTCGGGCTGCTGATCGCGGGAGTCTTCGCGGCCGCTTCCGCGCTCGACCTCGGGCCCCGCGCCGCGAGCCTCATGCGCCACCGCGCGCTCATCCGCAACGGCGTACTGCTCGTCCTCGCCGCGTGGGCGATCGTCTCCGTCGCCGAGGCAGGGCCGATCAACGAGCCGCTGCCGCCGGAGGAGGCCGACGGCTGGCTCTATTCGCTCGCAGCGGTCGGCCTCGTCCTCTACGGCTTCGCCGCCTTCCGCTACCTCGGCCTCTACCGGTCGCGGGGCGCGCGCCTACCGCTCGCCGTCTGTGTCGCGTTCGCGCTGCTCGCCGAGGCGATGGTCGCGATCGCGCTCGGGCGCAACTGGCACGCGAGCTGGTGGGAGTGGCACCTCCTGATGGCCGCGGCGTTCGGCCTCGTCGCGGTCGCGGTGCGCGACGAGTACCGGTCGCGCCGCTCGCTCGCGGGCGCCTTCAGCGATCTCTACCTCGACCGCACGATCGAGCTCGTCGACGAGCGCTACGGCCGCGCGCTGCAGGACGTCGTTCGCGCCCAGGAGCGCGGCGAGGAGCCGCCCGCAGCGGTACAGGGCATGAGCGCGGAGGAGGTGGAGCTGCTCGAGCGCGCCGCAGGCGAGATCCGTCGCCTCGACGATCTCTTCCGTCCGTATCTCGCGCCACAGCTGACCGAGCGCCTGCGCGCCGACCCCGGGGCGGCGGAGCTCGGCGGGGAGGAGCGCGAGATCAGCGTGATGTTCGCCGACCTGCAGGGATTCACGGCGTTCTCCGAGCGGCACGAGCCGGCCCAGGTCGTCGGAATGCTGAACGAGTACTGGGCTCGCGCCGTCCCCGCCGTGACCGAGCAGGGCGGGATGATCGAGCGGTTCGCCGGAGACGCGGTCATGGCCGTCTTCAACGCCGGCGGCGACGAGCCGGACCATGCCGCCCGCGCGGCTCGCGCCGCGCTCGCCCTGCAACGCGCGACGGCGGAGGTCTCCGGCCGCCGCCCCGACTGGCCGAGCTTCCGGGCCGGAGTGAACACGGGCCGCGCCGTCGTCGGCAACGTCGGCAGCGCCGAGCAGCGGAGCTTCACCGCGATCGGCGACACGACGAACCTCGCCGCGCGGCTCCAGGCCGAGGCCGACCCCGGTCAGGTCGTGATCGGGCCGGCGACCCTCGCAGCGCTCGGCGACGGCGCGCTCGTGCGCCCGCTCGGCGGCCTGGAGCTCAAGGGCAAGAGCGAGCCGGTCGAGGCGTTCGTCCTCGTCGAACTCGACGGCGATTCTCGGTAGGCTGCGCCCCTTGGCCGACGTCGCCCTCACCTGGCTCGGACACGCCACGTTCCGCTTCGACACGCCCGGCGGCAAGCGGGTTTACGTCGATCCCTGGCTGACGAACCCGAAGATCCCCGAGGCCGAGAAAGAGCCCGAGCGCGTCGACCTCATCGCCATTACTCACGGGCACGACGACCACGTCGGCAATACCATCGACCTCGCGCAGAAGTTCGGTTGCGTGGTCGTCGCCCCGGTCGAGCTCGCGGACTGGCTCGTCTGGATGAAAGAGGCGGTAACCCAGGACAACATCCGCGATCCGAATAAGGGCGGCACGGTCGACGTCGAGGGCGTCAAGGTCACGCTGACGGACGCCAACCACTCGAGCAGCACGATCGACGAGGGGACGATGGTCTACCTTGGCGAACCTTGCGGCCTCATCTTCGAGGTCGAGAACGGCACGAAGCTCTACTTCGCCGGCGACACGAATGTCTTCGGCGACATGCAGCTGATCAGGCGGCTCTACGAGCCGGACGTCGCGATCCTGCCGATCGGCGGCCATTTCACGATGGACCCGAAGGAGGCCGCCGTCGCGCTCGAGTTCCTCGGCGTCGAGCGCTGCGTGCCGTGCCACTACGCAACGTTCCCCCACCTCGCCGGCACGCCCGACGAGCTCCGCGCGCTCGCGCCGAACGTCGACGTGCTCTCACCCGAGCCGGGCGAGACGATCACGGTTTGAGGCAGCGCTGGTTCGGAGCGACGCGCGAGCGGGTGCCGGAGATCGCCGTCGAGGGCGAGACCGAGTTCCCGGCCGAGCCGCTCGTTCTGGACGGCGTCGACGACGTCGACCGGCTCCGGCAGGCCCATGAGGAGGGCACTCCGGTCGTCGTGCGGGCGGACACGCCAGAGA
>JBKPFD010000071.1:0-4738 GCA_046729155.1 Actinomycetota bacterium | reverse complement strand
GGTTGAACGCGGTCGTCTTGCCGGCGCCGTTGGGCCCGATCAGTCCCGCGATCTCGCCCTCGGCGACCTCGAGCGACACGTCGTCCAGCGCGACGATTCCGCCGAAGCGCCGCGTGACGTTTCGGAGCTCGAGAAGCGGCGGCACGCTACGCCGCGCCTCTGGCGAGGTCGAGCAGCCGGCCGAGGACGCGCGCTCCCTCGGCCCGGATGCCGTCGTGCTCGAACTCGTTGGTCAGCCAGGGACGCAGGCCTCGGATCGCCGCCGCCGTCTCCTCCGCGAATGCGCGCTCGACGTACATGTCCTCCGCGTAGATGGCGGCTGCGGCGGGAACCTCGTTCTCCGCGAGGCGCGCGGGGTCGTAGAGCTGCGGCCACTCGTGCTCCGCGAGGATCTGCGCCGCGTCGGCGAGCGGTCGCAGTGCGCCGTAGTCCTCGAACATCCACGGGTAGACGTGCTCGCCGGTGAGAAGAGTCGGGTCGGCGCGGAAGTCGTCGGGATACATGCGCTCGGCCGACCAGCGCGTCGCGATCCCAGGCGCATAGCACGCCTCGTGGATCACCGCGTAGACGGGGTTGCGCGCGAACACGTGCGACCGCTCGACGTCGTGCAGGAACGCGGGCGAGCCGAACGGCAGCTCGAGGATGTAGTGCAGCCGCTCGAAGCCTTCGCCCGTGCCGAGCAGCTGCCCGAGCTGGCGAAAGCGCCGGTCGGTGAGGCGGTCGCCGTTCGGCAGGCGCACGTCTTCGTCTGCGAGCCGCTCGACGGTCGCCCGGACGCGGTCGCGATCCTCCGGGTAACGCTCGTAATACGCACGAGTCTTCTCGCGGACACGCTCGTACGTCGCTCGGTACACGTCGTCGACATGGCGGTCGAGCGGCGGCAGGCCGCCGGTTATGTACGCGCCGGCGAGGCTTTCGGGAGCCCGCGAGAGGTAACTGACGACGCAGAAGCCGCCGAAGCTCTGGCCGAGCACGTGCCAGCGATCGACGCCGAGCTCGCCGCGGATGGCCTCCGCGTCCCGCACGATCGCGTCCGCGCGGAAGTGCTCGAGGTACTCCGCCTGCTCGGCCGGGCTCATCTCGGGCAGGGCGCCGACCGGGCTCGAGCGACCCGTGCCGCGCTGGTCGAGAAGCAGGAGGCGGAATTCCTCGAGCGCGCGCTCCGTCCACGTCTTGGCGACGCGGGCCAGCGGCCGCGGCGACTCGTGGCCGGGCCCACCCTGGAAGAAGACGAGCCACGGCAGGTCGGCACCCTCGCGCTCGACGGCGACGACCTCGCGCGCGAAGACCGTCACCGTTTCGCCGTCCGGCCGGTCGTGATCGAGCGGCAGCTCGAACTCGTGCTCGCCGAGCACCAAGCCGGGCGAGCGGTGGGTCGCGACGCGCACGCCGCGATTCTCTACGCGGCGGCTCGTCCTCGGCGGGTCAACAGCGGCGGATCGACCGCGGGACGGTCTGGCGGCGCAGGTCGGCGAGCGTGACGACTGCCTGGACGAGCGACCCGTTCGGCCGCAGAAGCCTGCGCGGCACGACCGCCGTGAACGGCGCCCTCGCGTCGCGGCGGATCAGCCTGCCGTCGACGTAGAACCCGACCTGAGCCGCGCGTCGGATGGCCGGACCGCCGGCCGCAAGGCGCACGCGTGAGCGCGCGCACCCACCGCGCCCCCGGCGGTAGCGGGCTCCGAGCGCCAGCTCTACGCCGCGCTTGCAGGACAGGCCGTTGCAGAACTTCAGCCGCGTCAGGCGGTCCCTGAGCTCGGCCTGCACGCGGGCGTAGCGCGGGTCGTTGTGGTGGCTGACCATCTCGTCGGGGTCGGCGAGCAGGTCGTAGAGCTCCTTGTCGCCGTTCACGTGCTCGGCGTACTTCCACCGCGGCGTGCGGATGGCCGAGTACGTCGGCGTCTCGAGCAGCAGGTCGCGGCCCCAGAAGAGGAGGCGGTCACGCGCGATCGGCAGCAGCGAGCGGCCGTCGACGACTCGCCCTGGCGCGACCTTCGTCGCGGCGAGGATCGTCGGCGCGAGGTCGATGTTCGCGGCCAGCTGCGGCCGGTGGACGCCGCGCGGGATCCCGGGCCCGCGGATGATCAGCGGGACGCGGATCGACGGCTCGTACAGCAGCACCTTCCCGCTCGGCACACGGTGCTCCCCGTGGAAGAAGCCGTTGTCCGACGTGAAGATGATGTAGGTGTTCCGGATCTCGCCGGTGGCCTCGAGTGCCTTGACCATCTCGGCCACGGCCTCGTCGACCGCGAGCAGCGATTCGAGCCGCTGCTGGTAGTTCTCGCGGATCGCGTTGATCCGCGCCTGCGTCAGCACCGGGCGGGTGCGGATGCCGGCGGGCTTGTCGGAGACGTCCGCCTCGTTGAACGACGGCATGTTCGGCAGCGGCTGCGTCGCGAACGCGTTGCGGTGTCGCGGCGCGGGAACGGGGGTCGCCATGTTCGCCGGGTCGCCGGGCTCGCGCGGCCCTCCCGCGTGCGGGGCGAGGAACGCAACCGAGAAGAAGAAGGGCCTCGGATCCGCGGCCTGGCGCCGGATGATCTCGACCGCCTTGCGCGAGTAGACGTCCGCCTGGTACTCGGCGGGGGTCGCGCCGTACTTCACGAGCTTGCCGTTCTCGTTGAGCGTGTAGTTGTAGAACTGGTACGTCGAGGGGTCGATGGAGCCGTACCACTCCGACCAGCCGGCCGGGATCTCGGTCTGGCGCACCCGCCCGTACCCGTTCAGGTACTTCCCGAGATGGATCGTCACGTAGCCGGCGCCCTGCAGCCAGACGGGGAGCGTGCTCTTGTGGTCGAGCCGGTCATAGCCGCCGTTCGGCGGCGCGTTCCCCATCACGTGGTGGTTGTGCGCGTACTGGCCGGTGAGGAACGTCGAGCGCGACGGGCAGCAGAGCGAGTAGGAGACGAAGTTGTTGTCGAAGGTGACGCCCTGGTTCCCGAGCAGCGTGCGCACGTTGCCCATCACGCGCAGCGACTCGAGGCTCTGGTCGTCGCTCATGATGAAGAGGACGTTCGGGCGGTTGAGGACGTTCTGCGCGCCTGCCGGCGGCGCGCTCGAGCCGGTCAGCGCGGCGACTGTTGCGAGTGCCCCGGCGAGCGCCGGGGCGACGATCCAGCGTGTCCAGCCCCTGGCCACGGGACGAGTCTTACCCAGGCCTCGTGAGGCTTCTGTAAGCGTCCTGTGAATGTTTTTGGGGCGGCGGGCGGCAAGCCGCGCTAGCCGGCCGGCACGAGCTCTCGGGCGTCCGTGACCGGCGCCCGGCAGGCGAAACGCTCGCAGACGTAGACCGCCGGCCTGCCGTCGACGAGCTCCTTGCCCTCGAGGAGCGGTATGCCTTCGGCGGGCCCGAACGCCACGACCGCATTCGGGTCGAACCCGCTCAGAGCCGCCCGCGCGACCTCGCTGTCCGGCGGGCCGACGATGGCGAGCTCGCGAGGCGGCGAGAAGTGGAGGTCGAGGCCTGCCAGGGCATGCCCGAAGGCCTGCGGCGCCCGTGCGAGGCCGTTGTGCAGCAGGCGGAACACTCCGACCGCGCGACGCTCGAGCTCGTCGTCTCCGTAGATCCGCGCCAGCCGGAGCAGGACGTAGGCGAGCATCGAGTTCCCCGAAGGCGTCGGATGGTCCTCGAGGTCCTTCTTGCGCGCGACCAGCTCCTCGCCGTCCACGGGTGAGAGGTAGAAGCCGCCGCGCTGCTCGTCGGCGAAGAGCTCGACGGCGAGGCCGGCGAGGCGGCGCGCCTCCTCGAGCCAGCGCAGCTCGCCAGTCGCGACGTGCAGCTCGAGCAGGCCGTTCGCCACGTCGGCGTAGTCCTCGAGGTAGCCCGTCCCCTTCGCCTGGCCAGCGCGATACGTGCGATGGAGCCGCTCGCCGTCAGAGAGCGGCCCGATGAGGAACTCGGCGAGCTCGCGCGCGGCAGTGAGCAGGTCGGGACGGTCGAGCCGCCGGCCGGCCTCGGCGAGCGCGGCCAGTGCGAGACCGTTCCACGATGCGATCGCCTTGTCGTCTCGGGCGGGCTTCGGCCGCTGCTCCCGCAGCTCGAAGAGACGCCTGCGCTCCTCGTCCCCGAGCTCGCCGCGAATGATGAAGCGCCCGTGCTCGAACGGCTGGAGCAGCTCCGCGCGCACGCCGTCCTCCGGTGTCCACGTGAACGTCAGGCCCTCGACCCCTTCCGTGTCCGCGTCCTGCGCCGAAGCGAAACCGCCCTCGGGCAGGCGCAGCTCCCTCAGCACGTAGTCGAGCGTCTCCTCCGCGACCTGCCGGTACCGCGGCTCCGCCGTGACGACCCATGCGTGGAGATACGTCGAGGCGAGCAGCGCGTTGTCGTAGAGCATCTTCTCGAAGTGCGGGACGAGCCACTGCGCGTCCACCGAGTAGCGGTGGAAGCCCCCGCCGACGAGGTCGTACATGCCCCCGGCGGCCATCCCGTCCAGCGTCGTCCTCACCATCGGCAGCGCCTCCTCGTCGCCGCGCAGGTGCATGCGCAGCAGGAACTCGAGCGTCGAGGCCTGCGGGAACTTCGGCGCGCGGCCCCACCCGCCCCACTCCGGATCGAACTGCGCCCGGAGCCCGCGGGCGGCCTCGTACAGAAGGCTCTCGGTGAGCGGATCGCTGGACGGGGGCAGCTCGCTCGAGCGGCGGACGGCGTCGACGAGCGCCGCTGCCTGGGTCGCCACGTCGCCGCGCCGCTGCCGGTACGCGTCGGAGACGGCGACGAGCACCTCGCGGAAGCTCGGCA
>JBKPFD010000070.1:0-1948 GCA_046729155.1 Actinomycetota bacterium | reverse complement strand
GTCCCACCCGGCCGCAGCACCCCAGGCGAGCGCCGCCGACGCGACGGCGTACGCGACCAGCGACGCCGACCAAGCCGCGAGCTCGGGCGCCCGCCGCACGCGCCAGCGCCCGGCGAGCGCGCCGCCCAGCCGCAGTGCGAGCAGGGCTGCCGCAAACGCGAAAAGAGCCTCCACGAGTTCAGCCTACGACTGAGTTAGGCTCAGAGGGTGGCCGAGAAGCGCTACCTGATGACGCCCGGGCCGACGCCGGTCCCGCCCGAGGTGCTGGCCGCAATGGCGCAGCCCATCGTCCACCATCGGGGGCCCGACTTCCGGCCCGTGTACCGAGAGTGCCTCGACCGTCTGCGTGAGGTCTTCCGCACGTCGAGCGAGATCCTGCTCTTCACCTCGTCGGGCACGGGCGCGCTGGAATCGGGCATCTCGAACCTCTGCTCGCCCGGCGACCGCATCGTCGTCGTCTCGGCCGGCTACTTCGGCGAGCGCTGGGCTGGAATCGGAACCGCGTACGGCTGCGAGGTCGAGCATCTGCGGTACGAGTGGGGCGAGACGCCGACCGCCGACGACCTCACCGCACGGCTGGCCGAGATCGGCGGCGCCTCGACGGTCTTCGTAACGCAGTCGGAGACTTCGACGGGCGTCGTCGCCGATGTCCGCGCCCTCGCTGCTGCCGCAAAGGACGCGGGAGCGCTCGTCGCGGTCGACGCGATCTCGAGCCTCGGCGCGGTACCTTGCGAGACGGACGCCTGGGGCCTCGACGTCGTCGTCACCGGCTCGCAGAAGGCGCTCATGTCCCCGCCTGGCCTGGCCATGGTCTCGATCTCCGACGCCGCATGGGAGGCTCGCGCGAACGCGCGCTGCCCACGGTTCTACTTCGACTGGGCGCGCACGCGCGAGGCGCAGGCGAAGCTCGACGCGGCGTTCACCCCTGCCGTATCGATCGTCATCGGCCTCAACGTCGCCCTCGGGCTGCTGCTCGAGAAGGGCCTCGAGGTCGCCTTCGAGGAACACACACGACTCGGCCGCGCCTGCCGAGAGGGCGTGAAGGCGATGGGCCTAGAGCTCTTCTCGCCGGACGACGACTCGTCGGCGGTCGTGACGACCGTGCGCGTGCCCGACGTCGTCGACGGCGAGCAGCTGCTGCTCGACCTGCGCGACCGGTTCGGCATCACCTTCGCGCCGGGCCAGGGCCCGCTGAAAGGGAAGGTCTTCCGCATCGGCCACATCGGTTACTTCGACGTCTTCGACATCACGACCGCGCTCGCAGCGATCGAGCTCGCGCTCGCCGAGGCCGGCGCCGAGATCGAGCGGGGCGTCGCGGTCACGCGCGCGCTCGAGACGTACGAGCACGCCCCCGCGTGAGCCGCGCTCGGGTTCTCGTCAGAGAGCCGATCGCCCAGGCGGGAGTCGACCTCCTGCGAGAGCGCTTCGACGTCGACGTCGATCCGAACGGCGACCTCGCCGAGCGGATCGGCGACTACGAGGCGATCGTCATCCGCTCGGCGACGAAGGTCGACCGCGACCTGATCGACCGCGCCGACCGGCTGAAGGTGATCGGGCGCGCGGGGGTCGGAGTCGACAACGTCGACGTCGAGGCGGCCACGCGTCGAGGGATCGTCGTCGCGAACGCGCCCGAGTCGACCGTCATCTCGGCTGCGGAGCACACGCTCGGGCTCCTGCTGGCACTGTCGCGGAACATCGCGCAAGCGCACGCGGCTCTGAAGGACGGGCGCTGGGAGCGCTCGGCGCACGGCGGCATCGAGCTGGCAGGGAAGACCCTCGGCGTCCTCGGCTTCGGGCGCATCGGGCAGCAGGTCGCACGGCGTGCGCTCGGGCTCGAGATGCGGGTCATGGCGTTCGACCCGTTCGTCGCCAAGGAGCGCTTCCGCGAGCTCGGCGTCGACCGCGCCGAGTCGGCCGACGAAGTGCTCGCGGCTGCCGACTTCCTGAC
>JBKPFD010000069.1:0-5662 GCA_046729155.1 Actinomycetota bacterium | reverse complement strand
GTCCAGGACATTGCGCTCTAACGTCGGCGGCATGCCTAGACCACCCCGCATTCAGCTCGCCGGCGCGACCTTCCACGTCACGTCGCGCGGCAACCGCGGTCAGTCCATCTACGGCGACGATGACGATCGCCGTTGGTTTCTCGCTGTCCGCGACGACGTCGTCAGGCGGTGCGGATGGCGTCTACACGCGTACTGCCTGATGACGAACCATTTTCACCTGCTCATCGAGACGCCGAAGCCGAACCTGTCGGCAGGGATGCAGCGGTTGAAGAGTGAGTACGCCGCGTACTTCAACCACCGCTACTCGCTCGAGGGACACCTGTTCAGACAGCGCTTCGACTCCCGGCTCATCGAGACCGAGGCTCATCGGCTCGCCGCCATCAGGTACATAGCGCTCAACCCCGTCCAGGCAGGTCTCTGCGCGCACCCTTCGGAGTGGCGATGGAGCAGCTTCTACGGCCAGCGCGAGCTGCTCTTCGACCGCTGACCGCGCGCAAACAGGACCTGTCTGGCGTCTGACACCGGACCTGTCGGCATTAGCCGAAGCCGTACGTTCCAGGGAAGCGTTCGGCGAGGAGGCGCACGAGGAGGGCGGCCGGCAGGCCGACGACGTTCAGGTAGTCCCCGTCGATCCGCTCGACGAGGCTCGCCCCGAGGCCCTGGATTGCATAGGCGCCGGCGCGCTCCCGCCACTCGTAGCTCCCGATGTAGTGCGCCAGGTCCCGGGCCGTGAGTTCACGGAAGGTCACGCGCGTCGCCTCGTGCTCGAGCTCCTCCCAGGCCGGGGTGCGCAGGCAGAGCCCCGAGATCACCTCGTGCGTCCGCCCGGCCAGGCGCTCGAGCATCTCCTCGGCCTCGGCCGCGCCGCGCGGCTTGCCGAGCGCCTCGCCGTCGACGACGACGGCCGTGTCCACTCCGAGCACGGGCCGATCCTCCGCGAGGTCCGCAACCGACAAGGCCTTCCCCTGCGCGTTCGCGAGCACGAGCCGCACCGGGTCTGACCCCTCCAAGACCTCCTCGTACCGAGGGGCTACGACCTCGAAGGGCAGGTCGAGCTGCTCGAGGATCGCACGGCGCTGCGGCGAGACCGACGCCAACAGGAGCGGCGGCTCCGGCGGGGCGCTCACGCCGCCTTACGGGCGCGCCAGATCTCTTCCCACGGCCATTGCCGGGCCCACTGGGGATCGAACGAGTAATACGCATGCTCCCCTGCGTCCTCGGGCGCGTAGAGCTCGACCATGTCGACGATCTCGAACCCGCTCGACCGCAAGAGCCGCACCCAGTCGCCGTGCCCGAGATGGAACTCCGAGGATCCGTCGTCGTCCCAGTCGATCCGGTGCAGCCCACGCTGGGGCCGCTGCAAGGTCGTGCTGGTGCCCTCGAACGTCGCGCACAGCATCGCGAGCGTCGCGTTCCGGAGGAAGACGAGCTCGCCTCCCGGCCGCAGCAGCCGCACCGCCTCCGGAACCCACCGATACGGATCGCACCAGATCGACGCGCCGTACTCCGAGACCGCGAGGTCGAACGACGCCTCTGGCAGACCGGTCGCCTCCGCGTTCGCTTCCACGAACTGCAGCCCGAGCCCGAACTGTTCGTCCATCCGCCGCGCGGTCTCGAGCTGGGCAGGCGTCACGTCGACGCCGACGACGCGCCGAGCGCCGGCCCGCTTGAGCCACGCCCCGAAGTATCCGGTCCCGCACCCGAGCTCGACGACGTCCTTCCCGACCAGCTCCGGAAGCATCCGCACTTCGGACTCCGGCGCCCAGCACGTTCCCCAGCTGATCTCCTCGCGCGCCCAGGCCGCGGGCGCGCGGACCGTGTAGTCCGCGTTCGACTTCGTCCAAGCTTCGCGGTTCCTGGCGACGTAGTCGCTCAAAACGAGTGGCGCCGAAGCCAGACGGAGGCGAGAAGAATCGGCGGCATCGGCGGGGGGTTCATGCCGTCTTGCGAGCGCGCCAGATCTCTTCGTCGGGCCAGCGTTTCGCCCACTCGGCCGGAACGGTCGAGTAGTACTCGTGATCGACTGCGCCCTCGGGCGCGAAGAGCTCACGAAGATCGACGAGCTCGAAACCGGCGGAGCGCAGAGCCGCGAACATCTCGCTCGTGCTCGGGTGGAACTCGACCCCCGGGTCGTCGTCGGTCCATTCGAGGCGATAGATCCCCTTTTGAGGCCGAACGAGCCTCTCGCCGACCTCTCCCTCGTCCGGCATGCAGAGCATCTGGAGGGTTGACCCGCGCATGAACACCAGCTCTCCATACGGGCGCAACAACCGAGCCGCCTCCGGGATCCACAAGGCCGGGTCGCACCAAATCGAGGCACCGTACTCCGAGAACACGAGGTCGAAGGAGGCATCCGGGAGGCTCGTCCGCTCCGCGTTCTCCTCCAGGAACTCCATCCCGAGCCCGAACTCGTCGTTCATGCGCCGGGCGGTCTCGAGCTGTGCCGGAGTTACGTCCACGCCGACGACTCTCGCGGCACCGTGCTTCTTGAGCCAGGCACCGAAGTACGCCGTCCCGCAGCCGAGCTCGACCACGTCCTTGCTTTCGAGAGGGGGCAGCATGCGGACCTCGCTCTCCGGGAGGCTCCACTTGCCCCAGGTGATCTCCTCCTGCGCCCAGGCATCTCGGGCGCGGGCGTCCGTGTATTCGGCGTTCGCCCGCGTCCAGCTCTCGCGGTTGATCGCGACGTAGTCCGACTCAGCCAAACCAGAGCCCGATCTCGCGTTCGGCCGAGTCGGGCGAGTCCGATCCGTGCACGAGGTTGTCCGGCATCGACAGCGCGAGGTCGCCGCGGATCGTCCCCGGCGCTGCGTCCGCCGGGTTCGTCGCGCCCATCGTCGTGCGCACCACCGCGATCGCCCCCTCGCCCTCGATCACGAGCGCGAGCGTCGGCGCCGACGTGATGAACTCGACGAGCTCCCCGAAGAACGGCTTCTCGGCGTGCTCGGCGTAATGCTCCTCGGCGAGCGCTCGGTCGACGGTGAGCAGCTTCGCCGCCGCGATCGTCAGCCCGCGGCGCTCGAGGCGCAAGAGGATCTCGCCGGCCAGCGCGCGGCTGATCGCGTCCGGCTTGATCAGGACCAGCGTCCGCTCGACCGCCATCGGCGGCGGATGCTACTCGGACCCGGTTTCCGTGCGAGGCGTCTCGAGCGGCGGGAACTGGATCGTCGCGGGCGTCGAGACGGGCGTCTCGCAGTAAGGGCAGACCTGCCACAACGGCTCGAGCGGCGCCTTGCACGTCACGCAGGCCTGGCGCAGCCGCGTCGTGCAGACCGGGCAGATGAGGAACGTCTCGTCGATCTCCGCTCGGCAAACGGGGCAGTGCTGCTGCCGACGGCGGCCGAGGCTCTCCTCCATCGCCTTGATCTCGAGCTCGCGCTCGCGTACGTCCTCGAGGTATTCGGGCGGACGGAAGAGCATGTAGATCAGGGCGCCGATGAACGGCGGCACGAGCCCGAGCACGGTCGCCATCGCCACGAGCCACGGATCCTCGATTCGGCGGCGCGCATCCTTGTACACCCAGTAGCCCACCGCGAGCCAGAAGACGACGAGCAGGAAGATCGACACGTTCCGGACCACGGGCCACGTGCCCGACCCGAAGAAGTCGTGCAGCGCCCCGAAGATCCCCGAATCGTCGTTGGCTGCTAGCACCATCTTCCTCTCCCTACAGGAGGAGCTGTCCCACCACGTAGCCGGCGGCAAACGCGAGCCCGACGATCACCAGAAGGGCGAGAGCCGCGAACGCGAAGACGCTCAGCTTCCCAGCGGCTTTCTCCATGGTACGTCGTCTTCCTCTCACTGTGGGAGATCGGCGAGCAGATAGAGCGATCCGGTCACGAGAACGTTTCCGGCCGCACCGGCGAGCTCGTGCGCCCGCCCGCGCGCCTCCCGCGGGTCCTCCCGCGTCTCGACCCGCCGGAAATGCGGAGCCGCGAGCCGGGCCAGCTCCGCCGCCGGAAGGGCCCGCGGGTTGCTCGACTGCGTGGCGACGAACGTCTCGCCGACGCGCGCGAGGCGCCGCAGCATCTCCTCGGCGTCCTTGTCGGCGAGGACGGACACGCAAAGCACGTACTCGTCGTCGGGTAGGCGGTCGACGAGCCAGTCGATGGCCTCAGGGGTATGCGCCCCGTCGCGAATCTCACCGTCGCGCTGCTCGAAACGGCCGGGGACCGCGACGTCGACCTCCCCTCCTCGTGGCGGCCGACCCAGGAACGCCTCGGCCGCCTCGCGCGCGCCGCCGGTGACGACCTCGGCCTGGACGGGGACGAGATGCCTGAAAGTGTTGTCCGACATGACAACTACTCTAGCCGCATGCGCCACCTCGAGCTTCTCCTTCGCAATCTGCTCGCGCGTCTCGCCGAGCACATCCGTGTGTTCGAGACCCACGTTGGTCACGAGGACGACGGGCGCGTCGACGACGTTCGTCGCGTCGAGCCGACCGCCCAGCCCCGCCTCGACGACGGCGACGCCGACCGACGACGCAGCGAACTCGGCAAGGGCCGCGGCCGTGAGCACTTCGAACTGCGTCGCCCCGAGACGCTCGGCCGGGAGCCGGACCCGCTCGACGGCCGCCTCGAAGTCGACATCGGCACCGCCCACCTGAATGCGCTCGGACCAGCCGCTCACGTGCGGGGACGTGTACGCGCCGGTCCGGAGTCCCTCTCGCTCGAGGTACGCGGCGATCGTCCGGGTTGCAGTCGACTTGCCCTTCGTGCCGACGACGTGGACGGAGGGGTAGGCGCGCTGCGGATCGCCGAGCTCGGCGAGGAGCGCCTGTATGCGTTCGAGGCCGAACTCCTCCGGCCACGGGCTGAGCGACTCGACCCAGGCCGTCGCCGCGTGCGAGCGGCTAGCCGCGGATGGCATCGAGCTCACGGCGGTACCGCTCGAGCTTCTCGCGCTCCGCCTCGACCACATCGGGCGGTGCTTTCGTGACGAATCGCTCGTTGGCGAGGATGCCTTCCGCGCGCGAGATCTCCTGTTCGAGGCGAGCGACCTCGGCGGCGACGTTGCCGTCCGCCTTCACCCGCTCGGGTCTCACCACCGCCTCGAAGATCCGCAAGTCGTCACCCTGGAGCTTCGGTCGTACACCGCTGCGCCGGAAGATCGCCGCCGCGTCTTGCACGCGGTCGAGCGCGCCTCCGTCGCTCGCGTAGCGGTCGTCTGCCTCCGGCCAGGGCGCGACGATCAGCCGCGTCTCGCGGGCAGGTAGGTGCGTCCAGATCTCCTCCGTCACGTGGGGCATCACGGGGTGCAGCAGCTTGAGCAGCCGTTCGAGCGCGGCGAGCGCCGTCGCCCGCGCGTCGTCGTCACCCTCGTGCAGGCGCGGCTTGATCGCCTCCGCGTACCAGTCGCAGAAGTCGTCGAACGTCAGGTGGTAGAGCAGCTTGACCGCCGCTGCGAAGTCGAACCGGCCGAGGCAGTCGTCGAGCTCCGCTCGGGCAGCGTCGAGTCTGGCCAGGATCCATCGCTCCTCGACGTCTCGCGGACGCGCGTCGGGGGTCGCGTCGCCGGCGTTCTCCAGCAGGAGTCGCGAAACGTTCCAGAGCTTGATCGCGAGCCTCCGACCCTCTTCCATCGAGCCGAACGACAGGCGTGGGTCCTGACTCGACGTGACCTTGAGCAGGCCGTACCGCATCGCGTCCGCGCCGTACGGCTCGAG
>JBKPFD010000068.1:0-14052 GCA_046729155.1 Actinomycetota bacterium | reverse complement strand
AGCTGGATCTCGACGTGGCGCGGCCGCTCGACGTACCGCTCGCAGAAGACCGTCTCGTCGCCGAACGCCGCCTTGGCCTCGCGCGCCGCCGCGGCCCGCGCCTCGTCGAGCTCGCCTGCCTCGCGGACGACGCGCATTCCTCGGCCGCCGCCGCCGGCCGCGGCCTTGACAACGAGTGGGAAGCCGATCTCCGCAGGAGCTCCGTCGGGCACGACCGGCACGCCGGTCTCGCGTGCGATCCGCTTCGCCTCGAGCTTGTTCCCTCCGAGGCGCAGAGCGTCCGCTGTCGGCCCGACGAACACGAGGCCCGCAGCCTCGACGGCCGCCGCGAAGTCCGGGCTCTCCGCGAGGAAGCCGTAGCCGGGGTGGATCGCACCTGCGCCGGACTCCTTCGCGGCGCGAATGTGCTCGTCGGCGGCAAGGTAGTTCGCGACCTCGACTGTCTCGTCCGCCGAGCGCGCGTGCAGCGAGCCGGTGTCGTCCGGCGCCGCGACGGCCACTGTCGCAATCCCGAGCTCGCGCGCGGTGCGGAAGACGCGCAGCGCGATCTCGCCGCGGTTCGCTACGAGGAGCTTGCGGATCTCCATGGGCTCACGGCAGCAAGGCTAAGCAGGCAGACGCCGGTCAGGAGCAGGTAGGGGACGGCGTCCGAGGTCGCGCGCGCGAGCGCGCCCCCGAGCGCGGCGCCCACCGCCTGCCCGGGCGCCCAGGCGACGTTGACCAGGGCGAACCCGTACGCGTAGTCGAGACCGCGACGCTCGGCCAGATCGGCGAGGTGCGACATCGCCGGCGTCCAGAAGACGCCAAAGGCCATCCCGGCGAGCACGACGAACGCCGCGAGCACCCAGCGGGAGTCGGGCCAGGGCAGGAGCACAGTGGCGACCGCTGACGCCGCGAGGCCGACCCGGATCGGCACGAGACGGCCGCGCCGGTCGGAGACTCGCCCGGCAAGGGGGTTGAGCGCGGCCTCGATCGCCGCCGAGATCAGATAGACGGCGCTGATCCCGACCGCGCTCATGCCGAGGACGTCGAGACGGAGCGGGGCGAGCACGCCCATCGTCGAGAACAGCAACGCGGGCAGCGTCACGAACCAGACGCTGCCGAGCACGGTGCGATCCTTCGCCGCCGCCCAGAGCATGGACAGCGGTTGCGGGTGCTCGGCCCGCGCGGCGGGCATCAGCGCCGCCCAGACTGCAAGTGCGAGGCCCACAGCGGCGACGGTTGCGAAGGCGACTTCGACGCCGACCACCGACGCGACGCCGCCGAGCACCGGCCCGAAGAGCGCGCCGACGATCGCAGCGCTCATCGCGGCGCCGATCAGGAGCCCGCGCTGTCGGGGCGGCGCCTCGGACACGAGCCAGGCCAGCCCCGCAGTCCACGTCAGCGAGCTCGCGAACCCCTGCGCGAATCGGGCGACGTCGAGCACGACGATGTCCTCGGCGAAGGCGAACGCGGTCGTGGTCACGACCATCAGCAGCAGGCCGGCGACGACGACCGGCTTGACGCCGTATCGCGCCGCCGCGAAACCGCCGGGGATGCTGCCGACGAGCGCGCCGGCCGGGTACGCCGCCGCAAGCACCCCGACGCCGGCCTTCGAGAGGCCGAGATCGTCCGCGTACTCGGGTAGCAGCGGCGTCAGGGCCGCGAAGAAGATCGTGTCGACGAAGACCGTCGCGCTGACGAGAAGGAGCAGCCGCCGCACGGACGACTACGTCAGCCAGCCGGGCTTGCGCCGCTCGAGGAACGCCCGCAGGCCGTCCTGGCCCTCCTCGCTCGTGCGTATCCGCGCCGCGAGCTCGGCGAGGGCGTTGCCGTCGCGTGGGCCCGAGCGGATGAGGCGCTTCGCCTCGCGAGCGGCGTTCGGCCCGGCGCTCAGCAGTTCCGCGATCACGCGCTCGACGGCCTCGTCGAGAGCGGCGGCGATCTCGTGGACCAGGCCGATGCGGAGCGCGACCTCGACGCCGAAGTGCTCGCCCGTCAGGAAGTAGCGGCGGGCTGCACCCTGCCCGATGCGCGCGAGCGCGAACGGCGAGATGACCGCGGCGACGTTGCCGCGCTTCACCGCCGAGACGCCTACGGTCGCGTCCTCGCGGGCGCGGACGACGTCGGCGCACGAGACGAGACCGCAGCCGCCGCCGAGACAGTAGCCCTGGACGCGCGCCACGACCGGCGCGGGACAGGAGTCGATCGTCTCGAGCATCCGGTAGAGCCGCAGGGCGTCCTCGACGTTGTCCTCGAACGAGAGGTCGATCGCGGAGCGCTGCCACTCGATGTCCGCGCCGGCGCAGAACGTCTCGCCGTCGCCGGCGAGGACGACTGCGCGGGCGTCACCCACGTCCGAGAACGCGTCTGTCAGCGCGGCGATCAGCTCGGCATTGAAGGCGTTCCGGCGCTCCGGACGCGCCAGCGTGACCCGCAGAATGTCTCCGTCGCGTTCGATCCGCAGACCGCTCATCTCGCCGGAGCTTAAAGTCGGTGCATGCTCCGAGGAGTCCTGGCGGCGGCGGTCACTCCTCTCCGGAATGACGGCACCGAGCTCGACGACGACGCGTTCGCGCCGTACGCCGACTTCCTCGCCGAGGGCGGGCTCGACGGGCTGCTTGCGCTCGGCACGACCGGTGAAGGGATTCTGCTGTCGGTCGAGGAGCGGCGGCGCGCCGCCAGCCTCTTCCTCGAGGCGGCGGGCGACCGGCTGCAGGTCGCCGTGCACTGCGGCGCGCAGACGACGGCCGACACCGTCGTGCTTGCCGCGGATGCTGCCGAGCTCGGCGCGGCTGCGGTCGCAGTCATCGGCCCGCCGTACTACGCCTTCGACGAGCCTGCGCTCCTCCGTCACTTCGCCGCTGCGGCCGAGGCCTGCCGGCCGACGCCGTTCTACCTGTACGAGTTCCGCGCACGGACGGGCTACTCCGTTCCCTTGACCGTGGTCGAGCAGCTGCGCGAGGTGGCGCCGAACCTCGCCGGGCTCAAGGTCTCCAACGCGCCGTTCGATGCGGTCGAGCCGTATCTGCTCGAGGGGCTCGATGTCTTCATCGGCGCCGAGTCGCTCGTCCTCGAAGGCCTGGAGCGCGGGGCGGCCGGCGCGGTCTCGGGCCTCGCCGCCGCATATCCCGAGCTCGTCGTCGGGCTCGTGCGCGACCGAGCCGGCGACGTGGGGGAGACTCGTGCGGCGCTCGAACGGTTTCCTTTCCAGGCGGCCGTCAAGCACGTCCTCGGCAGGCGCGGAGTGCCCGTTCGGCCCGACGTGCGGGCGCCGCTCCGCGTGCTCAACGAGGACGAGCGGAAGCAGCTCGACGCATGGCTCGAATCCTCGTAGCCGGAGCCGGCGCGACCGGCGCCTCGATCGCCTATCACCTCGCGCTCGCGGGCGCTCGCGACGTCATCCTCTGCGACCGCGGCGGAGTCGCCTCGGGCTCGACCGGGAAGGCGATGGGCGGGGTCCGCCAGCAGTTCTCGACCGCGCCCGAGGTGCGCCTCGCCCAGGAGAGCATCCGCTTCTTCGCCGACCTCGGCGAGCCGCTTTTCCACCAGGTTGGGTACGTGTTCGTCGCAAGCACCGAGGACGGTCTCGCGGAGCTCGAGGAGCGGCATGCGCTGCAGTCAGGGCTCGGCGTGCCCGTCGAGCAAGTCGACGCAGGAGGGATTCCGGGGCTCGCCGTCGACGACGTGGTCGGCGCGTACGGCTGCTGGCAGGACGGCGTTGCCGACCCGCCTGCGGTCGCGCGCGAGCTCGTCGGCCGGGCGGTGGAGCTCGGCGTCGAGCTCCGGGAAGGCGTCGACGCGCGCGAGCTCGACCGAGACGTCCTCGTGATCGCCTGCGGGCCCTGGTCGGGCGAGCTCGCCGACCTGCCGATCCGCCCGCTCTGCCGCCAGCTCGTGGACACGACTCCGGTGCCGAGGCTGCCCGAGAACCTGCCGATGGTGATCGAGGCCGAGACTGGGTTCCACTTCCGCCGCGTCGGCGACGGTCTGCGGCTCGCTATGGCCGAGCCGACACTTCGGTGGGGGTTCGAGGAGCGCGTCGACGACGAGCTCGTGGCGGACTGGTTGCGCCGTCTCGCGCGCCGGTATCTGCCGGCCGCGGACGCGCAGGTCGCACGTGCATGGGCCGGGCTGTACGACATGACACCGGACGCGCACCCGATCATCGGCTGGGTCGGCGAGGGCGTCTATGCCGCCTGCGGGTTTTCCGGCCACGGCTTCATGCAGTCGCCTGCGGTCGGTCGAGCCGCCGCCGAGGAAATCCTCGGGCGAGAATCGCCGTTCGACCTGACGCCGTTTCGACTCGAGCGGTTCGCGGGTAATTCAGTCTTTCCAGAACGTCTGGTTCTCTAGAGCACCTACACTCGAAACGTGGCCACCGCCGATCAGCCGAAGCTCCAGCCACGCGGCCTCGAAGGGGTCGTGGCCACGACGACGGCGATCTCCAAGGTCGAGGACGGCAACCTCGTCTACCGCGGCTACCCGATCGAAGAGCTCGCCACGAACGCGGAGTACGAGGAGGTCGCCTATCTCCTGCTCAACGACGACCTGCCGACGGAGTCACAGCTCACCGACTTCAGGGACGAGCTCGCCGAGCACCGGCGGCTCTCGCCGTTCCTCCAGGAGCTCGTGGACGAGGCGTCCGAAGCCGGAACGGCCATGGATGTTCTCCGGACCGTGATCTCCGCAACGGCGGTCGAAGATCCCGCGGAGGGAGATAACTCGCCGGAGGCCGAGTACGCGAAGTCGATCAGGCTGACGGCGAAGCTGCCGACGATTCTCGCCGCGTACATCCGTCGCCGGCGGGGGGAGGATCCGGTCGGGCCCGACTCCGCGCTGGGGCACGCGGCGAACTTCGCGCGCATGGCCGGGCTCGACCAGGAGCAGCCGCGGGCGGCCGAGATCCTGAACACGTGCTTCATCCTCCAGGCCGAGCACGGGCTCAATGCGTCGACGTTCGCGGGGCGGATCGTCGCCGCCACGCTCGCGGACATGCACGCCGCGGTCACTGCGGGGCTGGGCGCGCTCAAGGGGCCGCTGCACGGCGGTGCGACCGACGGGACGATGGCGATGCTCGACGAGATCGCCTCCGTCGACCGCGTGCCGGAGTTCGTCGAGGAGGGGTTCGCGTCCAAGTACAAGTTCCCGGGCTTCGGCCACCGCGTCTACGTGAGCGTCGACCCACGGGCGAAGTTCCTGCGGCAGTTCGCGCAGGAGCTGTCGCAGAGCACGGACGGGATGCCGGCGTACTTCGACATCCAGGAGCGGCTCGTCGAAGAGGTGAACAAGCGGCGAGAGCTGCCCGTGAATGTCGACTACTACGCCGCGACGACGTACACGTACCTCGGGATCCCGGCCGACCTGGGCACGTCGATCTTCGCCATCGGCCGGATCGCGGGCTGGTGCGCGCACATCATGGAGCAGCACGCCGACAACCGGCTGATCCGGCCGGAGTCGGAGTACACGGGGCCGGAAGGCCGGCGGTACGTGCCGCTCGCCGAGCGCTAGCGCAGTCTCAATTTCGGCACTCGGCCGCGACGGACACGTGCGGCCGACCTCGATACGATCGCGACGGGGAGGAGGTGGGCTGTGCCTAAGTAGGGGACGCCCGCGGGACGGGGGACGCGGTCCTACTCGAACGCCAGCCCGCGGCGGGACAGCTCCTCGATCGCGAACCGGCCCTCGATCGTCGCCTCGACATCGAACACCTCGACGAGGTCCGGCGGCTTGCCGATCAGCTCCTGCGCGCGGCTCGGGAGCTCCTGCTCCGCGGCCTCCCATGACTCCCATAGGTAGACGCCGCCCCAGCGCTCGCTCGCCTCGTCCGAGATCCAGGCCTTGAAGCGCAGGCCGGGCACTTCCGCGAACGCGTCGACCGACTCGTCACGCAGGTAGCGCCGCAGCTCCGCAATCGTCGTCTTCGAGTCGGCCAGGTTCCAGAGGACGAGCCGCAGCAGCACTCAGCCGGGGCTCGGCAGCTTGGCGAGCAGCTGTTTGATCAGGCGCAGGACGTCCGCCTCCTCGTGGCCGAAGTCGTCCAGGTGCGAGCGCAGGGCCTCGCGGAGGATGCGCAGCTCTTCGTCGGTCAGCTCGATCGTGTGCATGGCACGAGCCTATCGCGCCGCGACGCTAACCCCAGTCCGGCGGCTCGTAGTTCCCTTCGAGCGGCGCGCCGAACGTGACGAGCTCGAGGCCGTGGTCGCCGGACACGGGCACCCGCGTCGACGCGGGATCGACCCGCACGAAGCGGCCGGGCTTGAGCTCGATCTCCTCCCCGTCGATCCGCATCACGCCGTCTCCCTTGACCACGAAGTAGACCTCCTCGTGACCCGCGTCGGCGTGGTCGTGCTCGCGGCCGACCTGGTTCGGCGGAAACGTGAAGTAGTTGAACCCGAAGGCGCGCGCGCCCAGAGCCCGCCGCACCTTGCGCACCATGCCGCCGGGGCCTTCGCCCTCGAGGTCGCTGACATCGACGACGTCGTACGCAACGCCGGCCCCTTTTTACATGCGGAAGACGCCAAACGTCGTCTCGGGAATCGGCGCGTTCAGCGCCGCCGAGATGCCGAGCGCGAGCACCCGGCGCGTGTCGAGCGGATCGATGATCCCGTCGTCCCAGAGCCGCGCCGTCGAGTAGTACGGGTTGCCCTCCTCCTCGTACGTCGCCTTGATCTCGTCCGGGTCGGCGTCGCCGACCATCGTCAGCACGGTCGCGGCCTGCTCGCCGCCCATCACCGAGATCCGCGCGTTCGGCCACATCCAAAGCTGCCGCGGTGAGTACGCGCGACCAGCCATGCCGTAGTTGCCGGCTCCGAACGAGCCGCCGATGACGACCGTGAACTTCGGCACCTCGGCGCAGGACACCGCCGTGACGAGCTTCGCGCCGTCGCGGGCGATCCCGCCGGCCTCGTACTCGGTGCCGACCATGAAGCCCGTGATGTTCTGCAGGAAGACGAGCGGAACCTTGCGCGCGCACGCCAGCTCGATGAAGTGGGCCCCTTTTTGCGCCGACTCGGCAAAGAGCACGCCGTTGTTGGCGAGGATGCCCACGGGATAGCCCTCGATGCGCGCGAACCCGCAGACCAGGGTCTCGCCGTAGAGCTCCTTGAACTCGTGAAAGCGGCTGCCGTCGACGATGCGGGCGATGACTTCGCGTGGATCGAACGGCTGCCGGTAGTCCTCCGGGATCAGCCCGTAGAGATCGGCCGGGTCGACGGTCGGCCCCTCGGGCTCGGCGACGTCCCACGGTGCGTCCTTGCGCCGGTGCAGGTTCCGGACGACGGAGCGGACGAGGGCGAGCGCGTGCTGGTCGCTCGTCGCGTAGTGGTCGGCCACGCCCGAGCGGCGCGCGTGCACGTCGGCGCCCCCGAGCTCCTCGGCGGTGACGTCCTGCCCGGTCGCCGCCTTCACGAGCGGCGGGCCACCGATGAAGATCGTGCCCGTGCCCTTGACGATGATCGTCTCGTCGCTCATCGCCGGCACGTAGGCGCCGCCTGCGGTGCACGAGCCCATCACGGCGGCGATCTGCGTGATCCCCTTCGCCGACAGGCGCGCCTGGTTGTAGAAGATCCGCCCGAAGTGCTCGCGGTCGGGGAAGACCTCGGCCTGGAGTGGGAGGAAGGCGCCCCCGGAGTCGACCAGGTAGATGCACGGGAGGTGGTTCTGGTCGGCGACCTCCTGGGCACGTAAGTGCTTCTTGACCGTCATCGGGAAATACGTGCCGCCTTTGACGGTCGCGTCGTTCGCGACGATCACGCACTCCTGGCCCTCGACGACGCCGATCCCAGTGACGATGCCTGCCGACGGCGCCTGGCCGTCGTAGAGGTGCCACGCCGCGAGGGCGTTCAGCTCGAGAAACGCGCTCCCGGGATCGAGCAGCCGGTCGACGCGCTCCCGGGCGGTCATCTTCCCGCGCGACCGGTGACGGTCGACCGCTTTCTCGCCGCCGCCACGCGCAACCTGCGCCGTGCGGTCGCGGAGCTCGGAGACGAGGGCTTCCATCTGCTCGCGGCGGCGTGCGAACGCGTCGGATTCGCGCTCGACGTGGGAGCCCAGGACAGCCACGGCGTGAGCGTAGCGACTGGTCAGGCCGTTCCCCGCCCGTTTCTACCGAAAAGTTGAGAAACCGGTAGGAATCCCTCAAAGTGAGGATGACGGGCAATTTCGAACCACGAGGCTTTCCTGCGGCAAATGAGAATCCACGTCCAGCCCGATGCGGTCGACGACCTGCTCGCCTACCTGCGGCGCGCGAACTGCAAGGCCGAGGTCGGGCCCGACGGCACTATCGTCGTAGAGGTGCTTGAGGCGTACGGCGACGAGCAGGCCCGGATGGAGCTGGATCTCTACCTCAAGGCCTGGCAGGCAAGCCATCCCGACACCGAGGCTCACCTGCTCGAGACTCCCCGCTCGGGGGTCGAGGGCCTGGAGGACGGCGCCGACTAGCTACGTGACATGCGCCGCATGCTCGTCGCCGCCCTGACGGCGGCGGTCCTGCTGCTCCCGGCCGCCGCCGACGCCGTCATCCGCCCGCAGCGGGGAATGTCGGGCGTCTGGCTGGGCATGACGAAGGCGCAGGTGCAGGCGAGGCTCGGCCGGCCGATCGGCGCGGGCGGAGGCCGCGTCTACTACGCGCGCGTCTGGGTCGGCTTCCGAAACGGCCGCGCCGTCGAGATCGCCACCACGCGCTCGACAGAGCGCACCGCCTCCGGCGTCGGCGTCGACTCGACCGAGTCGGCCGTTCGGCGTGCCTATCCCGGCGTCACGTGCGCGCCCTGGTCGGTCTACCGGCGATGCCGCCTCGGCAGCGGGAAGCCCGGAACGCGGGTGACCGACTTCACGATCGGCCGCGGGCGCGTCTTGCAGGTGACGGTGGCCCTGCTGCCCGGCTAGCCGATCGCACTAGACGATCCGGTGTCGCACCGCATAGGCGGCAGCCTGAGTGCGGTTCCGAAGCTGAAGCTTGTGCAGCAGGCTGGAGATGTGATTTCTGACCGTGTACGGGCTGATGAAGAGCTCCCGCGCGATGTCGACGTTCCCCTTGCCGCCGGCCATGAGCTTCAGGACCTCGAGCTCCCGCTCCGAGAGGCCGACGTGAAGCCCGTCGTCCGGCTCGACCGCGCCGTCGACGCGCAGCCGCTCGAAGAGCCGGACTGCAACGCTCCGTGAGATCAGCGAATCGCCGGCGGCGGCCGCATGGACGCCCGTGACGATCGCCTCCACCGAGCTTCCTTTCAGCAGGTAGCCGCAAGCGCCCGCGAGAACCGCGTCCATGACGTCCGCCTCGTCTGCCGAGACGGTCAGGACGACCACGCGCGCGTCTGGATCGACGCCACAGAGCTGACGTGTCGCTTCGACCCCTGAGACCCCGGGGAGATCGAGGTCCATCAGCACGACATCGGGCGCGTGCGTCTCGACGAGCGCAAGCAGGTTCCGGCCGTCACCCGCGTTCGCCACGACGTCGAGCCCGGCTGCTTCGAGCAGCGAGACCAGTCCTTCGCGGAACAGCTCGTGGTCGTCGACGACGAGCACCTTGATCGCCCGGTGCCCTGGTCGAGGACGCGCTCGGTGCTCCATCGACGTGCTCACGTCGAGGCGGATCCGCCGGTTCGAACGGTCAGTAGCCACATACCGCAGACGTGGCGCCCGCTCAACGGGGCCACGCTTTCGAATCGTGGTGCAGGCGACCTATTCCGTCAATGGGTTTGCCTGCAAATTTGGTGCAACTGCCCTATTTAGATTCGGCGCCCGGTTTGTCACGCTAAGACACTCCCGGAAAGCTAGGGAGTGGGGTTCGAGGGGGGTTTTGCGGCAATGGCAAGCCTGAGGGTGGTGATCGTCGACGATCACCGACTGATGCTCGAGGCGATCCGGACTGCGCTCGCGCATTCCGACGGCATCGAGGTCGTCGGTGAAGCCACGTGCGGGACGCAGGTCCTGCCGCTCATCGGGCAGACGAATCCCGACATCGTCCTGCTCGACATTCGAATGCCGAAGATGGACGGGCTCACCTGCTTGCGCTCGATCCGGAAGCGCTTCGCCGATCTGAAGGTGGCGATGTTCTCGGGCTTCGAGGACCCGGAGCAGATCCAGGCCGCTTTCCGCGACGGGGCCAGCGCCTTCATCGGGAAGAACATCGACCCGCGTGACCTCGCATCAGCCCTGAGGCAGGCTGCCGAAGGCACCGTCTATCAACCGTTCGGTCTGCTCGAGAACGGCGACTCGGCGCCAAACGCCGCCGGCCTGACCGAAAGCGAGGCGCGCGTCCTGACCGTCCTGGCGCAGGGCTACTCCAACAAGGAGATCGCGAAGCAGCTCTGGCTAACCGAGCAGACGGTGAAGTTCCATCTGACGAACATCTACCGCCGGCTGTCCGTGTCGAACCGCACGGAAGCCGTTCGGTATGCGTACGAGCACCGGCTCGTGTCGCCCTCTGCGACCGAAGTCGCGTAGCCGCGCCTTCAGCTGATGATCTCCGTGGCGACGTGCGGATATGCCATCTGCCACGCCTTGAGGAAGAAGACGAGCGTCTGCTCGGCCTCCCGGACATCGCTCGTGTCCGGATGCAGAACCTCCAGCGTGTCGACGCCGACACGCAGTGACAGACAGTTGCCGGCCAGCAGGGCCTCGGTCAGCTCGTTCAGCAAGCTCGGATGGCTAAGTCGGATTCGCATTCGCTGCTTGGAGTCTCGGCCTGGACAGTGCGGCCGAGGGCTGAAGGTCTAGAGCAATATTCGGAGGGCCGTCGCGGGCGGGCACCCGCGTCGGACCAGATCGACGGCGGCGTGGAGATCGACGTCGCGCTGAGCTGCGACGACTCTCGCGTCGGCCAGCGTAAAGCCCGCACGCATGAGCTGATCCAGCCGCCAGGAGACGACCGCACGCTCCTCGGGAGTGCGTCGGCGGCGCTGGGTGTCGTTTATCTGCATCCGGGCTTCCTTCTCCTGAATGGAACTTCAGCACGCCTCGCTGCCGCTGACGCCGCCGCGAGGTCTAGTCCTTGCCCGACCAAGGGGTGGACCGTGACGCTCATCCGAGGAAGAAGGTGACGATCGCGCCGAAGGAGAGGAACGGTCCGAAGGCGATGAACCTGCTGCGGGCTCCGAGGCCGGATCTCACGATCAGGAAGAGCGAGAACAGCCCCGCGGCCAGGACGCCCAGCAGAATCGCGGACGCCACGGCGGCCCCGAGCCCGGCGCCGAGCAGCAGCGCGAGCTTGACGTCGCCCATGCCCATCCCGCTCGGATTGACGAGCACGGGCAGGGCGAGGAAGCAGGCCGCCCCGCAGGCGGCCAGGATCCACTCGAGCGCCCGCTCCGGGTAGACGACGAGCTGGGCCGAGAGGACGATCGCCGTAGCCGGCAGGACGATGCGGTTCGGAAGCCGTCGCTCCGCCAGATCGATCGCCGAGAGCACGACGAGGACGCAGACGAGGAAGCCTCCGATCAGCGTGCGGCTGCTGAGCCCGAACCGCGCGACGCAGAGCAGCGCGAGCGCAGCGGCCACCGCCCATACGGCAAGGGAGCGTCGTTGGAGACGCCGTGCCCAGGCGAGTGCGTCGAGCAGAGCGGCGCGCGCAGCCGAAGGCCCGCCGCTCCGCCGGCCGCCGAGGTTGCCCGGCACGTCGAAGCTCGAATCCTCGGCCATCGAGGCCATCGGCTACGCGCTCCTTCCCGTCGGCTCTGCGAGACGGAGCCGGTCGCCGGGCCGAAGCCCGCGCCGCTCGGCCTCGCCGGCGCGCACGAGTCGCAGCTCGCTGCGCTGCGACAGGTCTGCCTCGGATGAACCATTGAGTGGCGTCATTGCGTGTGGCGAATTTGCTCGTGTTCGAGCTCGCGAATTTCCCCTGAACTATCCCGAGGCCGTTCCCCTGCAGCACCCCGCGAACGTCTAGGCAGGACTAGCCCTTCGCTGGGTCCCAGAAACGAACGGCGGAGTTAACGTCGGCTCAATGGGGCCGGTCGAGGGAATTCACCGGCCCAGGTGGGTGGCGTCCTGCCGGGCGCCGAACAGGGGGAAGGGAGGTGAACCGGAGCAATGCTGAGGTTTTTCGCAACCGCTTTCAAGCGTGAGGACGGTCAGGCACTCGTCGAGTACGCGCTGATTCTGGCGCTCGTCTCGGTCGCAGCGATCGCCATCCTGACGACGCTCGGAACGAACATCGTCACGACGCTGACCAGCGTCGCCAACGCGCTCTAGGAAGCGCCGAACCGACGCGCACATTCGCACCCGGAATCCAGGCGCCGCCTTGCCCGGATCGTTACTGGTCGACAGGGCGGCGCCGGGATCCGTAGCGCAGCAAGAGCACCGGCGTAGACACGTCGATGGAGTTGAAACGGAGAAGGGGACAGGAGTTGTCGAACGTCTTTCTGAAAACTCGAGCAGACCACCACGATGAGGAAGGGCAGGCTCTCGTCGAGTACTCGCTGATCCTCCTTCTCGTCGCACTCGTGGCCGTGCCCGGACTGACGGCGATCGGCGTCAACGTGATCGGCCCACTGACCAATGTTGCGAACGCGTTTTAAGCAGCTCCGCCTGCGGAGCGAGAACGGCGCGGCGCTCGTCGAATTTGCGCTCGTTCTGCCGATCCTCGTGCTCCTGCTCTTTTCCATGCTCGATTTCGGCAAGGCGTTCAACTACTGGATCGACGAGACGCACCTGGCGAACGAGGGCGCGCGCTGGGCTGTCGTCAACAAGAACCCCGGCGGGAGCAGCCTGCAGCAGTACATCCAGAGCCAGGCGACGACGCCGGAGCTGCGGAACGGAGGCACGGCCTCCGTGCCGAATGCGGCCGAGGTCTGCATCAGCTTCCCGAACGGGACGTCGAACGTCGGCGACCCCGTCCGTGTAACCGTCTCGGTCGACTACAACTGGCTGCCGTTCCTCGGCAACAACACCGGCATCACGCAGACGACCCTGACGGCCTCCTCGACGATGAGGCTCGAGGCGCTGCCGTCCAACTTTACGGCGGGCTGCTCGTGAGAGAGCTGCCGACCCAGGGAGGCCTGATGGCCGACGAGCGGGGCGGCGTCCTCGTCATGGTCGCCGTCTGGCTGCCCGTGCTGGCGCTGTTCATCGTCTTCGTCGTCGACGTTGGCAACTGGTTCGAGCACAAGCGGCACCTGCAGATGCAGGTCGACGCGGGGGTGCTCGCCGGCGGTGGACGCTTCGTCGTCCCCTGCAACGACGGCCCCGTCGAGGCCGAGGCACGCAAGTACGCCGGTGACAGCGGCGTCAGCGGCGCGTACAACACCCAGGTACCGCCCACGGATCCGGGCAACGTCCACATTCTCGTCAACTCGGCGGGGTACTGGAACGAGGGCGGGACGAACTACTCCGACGGCGGCCCGCCGTGTGCGGCCCGAGCCATCGACCTCAAGGCGACGGAGTCGGATCTCCCGCTGTTCTTCGGAGTCGTCCCCGGCCTCAGCGTCGTCCCTGCGATCAACGCGCACGCCAGAGTCGAGGTCCGGCAGCTCAGCTACGGCGGCGGGGCGTTGCCGATCGGAGTTCCCGACGTCGATCCGACCCGCGCGCAGGCGACGTTCGTCGACGAGACGACCGGAGCCGTGCTGGCCACGACGCCTCTGTCCAACACAGGTCTCGCCAACGGGCTCGCCATCTGGGACAACTCTGCCTCTCCGGTCTCCTTGCCGATCAATACCTCGCGCATCGGCGTGCGCATCGCGCTGAGCGGGACGACCTCGACGACGTGCGGAGACCCCCTCGTCGACTGCTACGACTCCGGATCGGCCAACGGGATCGTCGCGATCCGCGGCTGGTCGACCGGCGGAAGCGGCGTGCAGCCGAACCCGCCGCAAGCCCGAGGCGTCAGCCTGTTTCCGAGCCCCTGCTCGGACGCCTACTTCTCGTCGGATGCGGCGGCCTGCACGATCGGCGTCAGCGCGGCCGTCGACTTCGGAACGTCGGATCCCACATCGGTGGGCGCCAAGGTGAGTGCAGTGGTCGGCGGTGTTTCGCATCCGCTCACGTATGTCGCCTCCGCGGGCCGCTGGGAGTCGACCGGAAACAACGTGTTCGCGGTCGCACCCGGCGTCGACCCCGTCGACGTCGAGC
>JBKPFD010000067.1:0-2316 GCA_046729155.1 Actinomycetota bacterium | reverse complement strand
TTCGCTCCGTCACCTGGATCGCGCCGGGCGGGGCGTGAGATTCCATCCTGCTCGCCGTGTTGACGGTGTCGCCCCAGAGGTCGTAGCCGAACTTTGTCCGGCCGATGACGCCGGCGACCACCGGCCCTGAGTCGATGCCGATGCGGAGGCTGAGGCCGGATGCGATCGGCAGTTCGGCAAGCGCCTGCCTCATGGCGAGCGCTAGGCGGGCGGCCGCCTCAGCGTGGTCGGCCCGTAGCGTCGGGATCCCGGCGGCGACCAGGTAGCCGTCGCCGATTGTCTTGATCTTCTCGAGGCCGTGGCGCGCTACCAGCTCGTCGAAGACCGAGAAGATCTCGTCCAGGAGGACCACGACCTCCTCCGCCGGGAGTCGTTCCGCGACGGGGGTGAAGCCGGCGATGTCGGCGAAGAGGACGGAGACTTCCTCGCTGCGTTCCGCGATGACGTCGTGCGAGATTTTCAGCCGCTCGGCGATGGCGTGCGGGAAGATGCTGAGAAGCAGGGTCTCGGACCGCTCCTGCTCCGCGGCCAGAAGCCGGTGCGCACGGTCGCGGGAGCGGACGAAGTGTTCGAGGAGGGCGAACGTCGTGACCGAGGTGCCGAAGATGTTCAGCGCGAAGAACGCCACGACAACCGAGGACGAAATCTCCTCCGAGGGCTCCGGGAGGACGCCGTCGATGACCGCGGAGAAGGCGACCAAGGCGAGGAAGGTTCCGAACCAGGCGATCGCCTGGCGGGGCCCGTAGAAGACGAGCGCGCCGAGCGGCGCGACAAAGGCCCAAAGCGCGACGGCGCCTGATTCCACGAATCCCCCCAGGCTCCACTGGAGGAGGAAGGGGAGAACGAGGAACATTGCGACCTGGCTCGCGCGATAGGCGGCGTAGCGCTTCGTCTTGGCGAGAAAAGCGAGCCCGACCAGCGACGCCACCTGGTACGCGAGTGGGATGAGCGCCGAGCGCCAGAGCCCGAGCGCCGCATACGTACCGACCCAGATAAAGGAGAGAATCGTGATCAGGAGCGAGGAGAGGACGAGCGCCGACTTGCGCAGCCGCTCGTCGGGGGTGTCCGACGGCAGAGAGCCGGCTGCGGCGACCTGGCCGACGGCCGTGCTCGCCCACTCGCGGAAGCTCATGCGAACGACTCTAGGGCAACCGCCGCGGCGGCTCGGACGATTAGCAGCGTGTCCACCTCCCCCGCTTGCGTCGGGATTCTCTGCGCTGGCATCGACCCGCTCCGAGGCCGAGACCGGGGCCCTTCACGGCCTGAACCGCGGTTTTGCTCGAGAACAACAACTTTTGCCGCGAGAAGCTCGGGCGCGAAGCCGAACGGGACGAGATGCGGGCGGCGTCGCGGGTGGCCCGTCGGCCCACCCTCGACTCGCGGTCGCGCGCGCGGGTCTCGGTCGCGTTCATCAGGATGAGGTTGGAGCAGCCTCCGCCTCGGCGGAGTTTCGCTCAGTGGCTCGGCGATGATGCTCGACGAGGCGGTGGAGTACGCGCTCGCGATCTCCGAATGACGGTCTCACCTCGCTATGGGTCAGGCCGAGTGGCTTACTACGGGGCTGGACCTTCCGGCCGACGGCCCGGTCCACGTGTGGCTGGGATGGGACGACGTGCGGGGATTTCAGGAGCGTGATACGGGCCCGCTCGCCTGATACCGCTGAGTAGCTGGCGTCGAGTGACAGCACACTCGCCCAGGCGACTCCCTGGAACCGCCCAGGCAACGACGCCTTTGGGACCCAGATGAACGTCTCGCTGAGGCCGCTCGAGGACCGGGATCTCGACACGATCTATCAGCAAGTGAGGATCCAGAGTCGGTCCGAAAGGCCGTCTTCACAGCCGAGGATCAGACCGATCGCCGCGCGTTTCTCAACCGGATGTCGCGCCTGCGGGCCGACACAAGCGTCTCGTACCGAGTCATCGAAGTCGACGGAGCAATCGCTGGAACGATCGCGTCCTTCCGAATCGACAATCGGCCCGAGGTGACCTACTGGGTAGACCGAACGCAATGGGGGAAAGGCATCGCGAGCGCAGCACTACAGATTCTTCTTGCCGAGACTGCCGAACGTCCACTGTACGCCCGAGCGGCCTCGGACAACATCGGTTCGCTTCGAGTACTGGAGAAAGCTGGGTTCCGACGCGTTGGCGTCAACCGCGACTTCGCACCCGGTAGCGGTGAGGAGATCGAGGAAACGATCCTGCGCCTCGACTGAGGTAGGAACGGAACTGTGTGTGTCGTCGTAGGGCGGCGTGTCATCGCGCCAAGCGACGCTCAGGCGTCATTCCGGAACACTGGCGCAGGCGACAGCGGTTGGCC
>JBKPFD010000066.1:0-5313 GCA_046729155.1 Actinomycetota bacterium | reverse complement strand
GCGGGGTTCGTGAACGTGCCGGCGTCGCTCGTCGTGACGGCGTACCAGAGCGCTTCGGGCGTGATGAACCTGTTCATCCCGACGTCGGCCGTCGTCATGGGCGGCCTGGCGATCGCCCGGGTCCCTTACGACCGCTACCTGCGCTGGGTCTGGCCGCTGCTCGCCGCGCTCGCGGTGCTCAGCGTCGTCGTGCTCGGCGTCTCGGCGGCGCTGGCATGAAAAGGAGGATCGAGATGCGAGACGGCGTTCGCTGGCTGCTGGCGCTCTTGATCGCGCTCGTCGTGATCGGCCTGATCGCTTACGCTCGGGGACCGAAGCACCACCGAGGCGACGATGTCGGGGAGCACCCGTCGAGCCTCGCCTTCCTGAGGAGTGATGATTCGTGACTACCGACGTTGCTGAGACGACGACGGCGGGCGCGGCCGCCCGCGATGCGGCGCGCTGGCACAACAAGACGGCGGAGGAGGTCTCCAGGAACCTCGGCGTCGATTCACGCTCCGGCCTCGAGCCGTCGGAGGTCGAGCGGCGGCGCGCGCGGTACGGTCCCAACAAGCTGGCCGAGGAGGCGAAGGAGCCGGGCTGGCACGCGTTCCTCCGCCAGTACCGCGACCTGATGCAGCTCGTCCTCGTCGGGGCGGCCGTCGTCAGCGTCGTCGCGCTCCAGGAGTTCGCCACGGGTCTCGCGATCCTCGGCATCACGGTGCTGAACGCGATCCTTGGCCTGAACCAGGAGGGCAAGGCGGCCGAGAGCGTCGCCGCGCTCCAGAAGATGCTCGTGATCAAGGCGCACGCGCGCCGGGGCGGCGAGCTGACGGACATCCCGTCCGAGGAGCTCGTTCCCGGAGACGTCGTCTCGTTCGAGGCGGGCGACAAGATTCCCGCGGACGGCCGCCTGCTCGTCGCGGCGACGCTCGAGATCGAGGAGGCGGCCCTGACCGGCGAGAGCGTCCCAGTCGGGAAGTCGGTCGAGCCGGTACCCGGCGACGACGTCCCGCTCGGCGACCGGGTGGACATGGCCTACATGAACTCGACCGTGACCCGGGGTCGAGGCGAGATGGTCGTCACCGCCACCGGGATGCAGACCGAGGTCGGCCAGATCTCGGGGATGCTGAGCGAGGTCAAGCAGGAGAAGACGCCGCTCACGCGCCAGCTCGACCAGCTGACCGTCCTGCTCACGATCATGGCCGGCGCCGCGCTGGTGCTCGTCGTCATTCTCGGGCTGATCCGCGGACAGGACTTCGACGATCTCTTCCTGATCGGCATCAGCCTGGCGATCGCCGCGATCCCGACGGGTCTGCCCGCCGTCGTCACGACGGTGCTCTCGCTCGGGACGCAGGCGCTCGCGACGAAGGGAGCGATCGTCAAGCGTCTGCGGTCGGTGGAGACCCTGGGATCGACCTCGGCGATCTGCTCGGACAAGACCGGCACGCTGACCCTCAACCAGATGACGGCGCGCCAGCTCGTCGTCGCCGGGCGCCGCTACTCGGTCGACGGGGAGGGCTACTCCACGACCGGGAAGATCCTCCGCACCTGGGGCGACTCCGACACCTCGCTCGAGCCCTTCCTGATGCCGATGGCGCTCGCGAACGACGCCGCGGTGCACGACGGCGAGATCGTCGGCGATCCGACCGAGGCGGCTCTCGTCGTGCTCGCGGCGAAAGGCGGCCTCGACATGGGCGAGATCCGGCGCTTGCACCCACGGGTCGCCGAGGTGCCGTTCGACTCCGAGTACAAGTTCATGGCCACCTTCCACGAGCTCGAGGACGACGGGCGCAAGGTCGTCCGCTGCTACGTCAAGGGCGCCCCCGACGTCCTGCTCGCGCGCTCGTCGGAGATCCGGGACGCGGACGGCTCGACGGTCACCATGGAGAGCGGGCGCGACCGGGTCATCGCCGAGAACGACCGGCTCGCGAACGAGGGGCTCCGCGTCCTCGCCGTCGCCTCGAAGGACTTCGATCAAGCCGCCTTCAAGCCGGACGGTGAACTCCTCGCGGAGGTCCAGGGGCTGACGCTGCTCGCTCTCGTCGCGATCGTCGACCCGCCGCGCAAGGAGGCGAAGGACGCGATCGCCCGCTGCAGGGAAGCGGGGATTCGCGCACGGATGATCACGGGCGACCACGTGACGACGGCGGCCGCGATCGCCGGTCAGGTCGGCATTGAGGGGCGCGCGCTCTCCGGAACGGAGTTCGCGGCGCTCAGCGACGAGGAGCTGGATCGGCAGGTCGACGAGATCGGAGTCGTCGCGCGCGTGGCGCCGGAGGACAAGGTCCGGCTCGTCGACACGCTCAAGAAGAAGGGCCACGTCGTCTCGATGACCGGCGACGGGGTCAACGACGCGCCCGCGCTCAAACGCGCGGACATCGGCGTCGCGATGGGCATCACCGGAACCGAAGTCACGAAGGAAGCCGGGGACATGATCCTCACCGACGACAACTTCGCGACGATCGTCGCCGCGGTCGAGGGCGGCCGCGGCCTCTACGACAACCTTATGAAGTACGTGCGCGTCCAGCTCGTGATGCTGGGCGGGTTCATCCTCACGTTCCTCGGAGCCGGGATCTTCGACATCGCGGGCGGGCAGCCGCTCACGCCGCTCCAGATCCTGTGGGTGAACTTCGCCGTCGACGTGCTGCTGGCGATCGGGCTCGGCTTCGACGCGGCCGTGCCGGGGCTGATGCGGCGGGCGCCGCGAGATGCGAACGCGCCGATCGTCGATCGGCCACTCGGGATCCGGCTCGCGGTGGTGAGCGTGGTCATGGCGGCTCTCACGCTCGCTGTCGTCGCGTGGGGAGAGGATCGCTATGACCTCGCCGTCGCGACGACGATGGGCTTGACCGCTCTCTCGCTCATGCACATCGTCGCAGCCATCGAGGCCCGGGAGCTGACGGGCACGATCTTCAAGCGCTACACGATCGAGAACCGGCGGCTCGTGCAGCTGGTCGGCGCGGCGCTGGTGCTCACCTTCCTGGTCACCGCGCTCTCCCCGCTCCAGCGGATCTTCGACACGGTGGCGCTGACGAGCTCGCAGTGGGGGCTCTGCCTGCTCGCCACGCTCGCCTTCCTCGGGTTCGTCGAGCTCGGCAAGCTTCTCGACCGCCGGGCCACGCCAGAAAAGCACGCCGCCGACCCTGCCGAGACTGTCGCGCCGGCGAGCGTCCACACGGCATGAGCATGAGCTCGGCATGAGTCGGGATCGGTTCGCGGACTCGGCCGGGCGCGCGGCTTTCTATCCGGCGCGGGTGGCCGCCCGCGCGTGGCGCGGACGGATCGAGTCGGCTGCCGAGGACTTCGTCTCCGCGCCCGAGCTCGCGCGCATCATCGATCGCGCCCTCGCCGGCCCGCTCCCGGAGGAGCTGGCCCGCTCGATCATCCGGCACCGAGTCATCGAGCGCGTCGTAAGGGAGCTGGCGGCGAGCGGGGAGCTCGAGCGCATGATCGAGGAGTCGCTGCGGAGCCGGGTGACCCTCGACCTCACCGACCGGGTGCTCGCGAGCGATGAGATGCAGCGCGCGCTGGAGAGCGTCGCCGCGAGCCCGGAGCTGCGCCGCGCGGTGCGCCGCCAGTCGGCGGGGCTCGCCGAGGAGGTCGTGGCAGGCGTCCGCGGAGCTGCCGTCAGGCTCGACGAGCGCGCGGAGCGGGCCGTTCGGCGTGCGCCGCGCCCCGAGCGACCCGTCTACGCCGGCGTGGCCAGCCGCGGAGCGGCGCTCGCCTTCGACGCGCTCGTGGCCATCGCGATCTACGCGACGGTCAGCGCGATGTTCGCCCTGATCGCGTCACTCGTCGGCGGCATCCGCCCCCACTGGCTCGCCGGGTCGCTGCTCGGCGCGGGGTGGCTCCTCATCGTCGGCGGTTACTTCGTTCTCTTCTGGAGCGCCGCAGGCCAGACGCCGGGCATGCGGCTCATGCGTCTGCGCGTCCGTCGCACGGACGGCCGCGGGCTGTCCGCGATCCGCGCCGCCGTGCGCGCAGTCGGCCTCGCGCTCGCGATCATTCCGCTCTTCGCCGGCTTCCTGCCGGCCCTCTTCGACGAGCGCCGCCGCGCCCTGCCCGACTACCTCGCCGGAACGGTCGTGGTCGACGAGGAGGCGGTGACGCGAGCCCCCGCCGGTGGCTCACCCGGATGAACCGGCTCTGCGGGTGATTGACCGCTCACCCCGCGGGGCTGGACGATCTCGCGGACACGCGAAAGGAACGTGGCTGTGTAGGACAGCGCGTAGAGGCCACGAACATAGAGGCGAATGACCAAAACGGCCAGCGAGGCCGAGAAGGGAGTGTCGCGCGATGTCAACACGTCAAGACTGGACCTCGAGCGCGTGGACCGGCTGGATCGGCTTCGCGGCGATCATGATGGTGATGATCGGAATGATCACGTCCTTCGAGGGCATCGTCGCGATCGCTCGCGACGAGTACTTCGTCGTGACCGGAAAGCAAGTGCTCGTATTCGACCTAACGACGTGGGGCTGGATCATGCTCTTCTGGGGCGCGATCCTGTTCATCGCAGGGCTCGCGCTCGCTGCGAAGAGCGGCTGGGCCCGCTGGTTCACGATCGTCGTGGTCGTGCTCAACCTGCTGGCCCAGCTCGGCTTCCTGGGGAACACGCAGTACCCGCTCTGGACGCTGACCATCGTCGCGCTCGAGATCGTCGTGCTGTATGCCCTCACCGTGCGCTGGGGGCAGGTGGAGCGAGTCTGACCCCGCTTTCGAGCTGACTCAGGACTGATCGCCGGTGCGGGCCTCCGGGCCCGCACCGGCGAGCCCTTCTCGCGCCGCCCAGAGCGCTGCCTGAGTCCGTGACCTCAGGCCGAGCTTGGCGAGGATGTTCGAGACATGCGTTCGAGCAGTCCGCTCGGTGATGCCGAGCTCGGCGGCTATCTCCTTGTTCGCTTCGCCGGCGCCGAGCAGGCGGAGGACGTCCAGCTCCCGCGGCGTCAGGTCGCTCGCCCCCTCGCGGGTCTGATCGACGCGGAGCATCGCCGTCAGCCGGCGTGCGACGGCGGGATCCAACTGGAGCTCGCCGCGGTGCGCGGCGCGTACGGCCACCGAGACCTCGTCGGCGTCCGCGTCCTTGAGCAGGAAACCGGATGCCCCGGCGGTGAGCGCGGCATGCAGATGCTCGTCGTCTCCGAACGACGTCAGCACGACCACCTCCAGGTCGTCGTAGCGGTTGCGGATCTCTCGCGTCGCCTCGGCCCCGTCCACGGGCTCCATCTGCAGGTCCATGACGACCACGTGCGGCCGCTTTCCGTCCGAGTCGAGCTGGGCCAGCACCTCGAGCGCCCGGCCGCCCCCGTCGGCTTCGCCGACGACCTCGAGGTC
>JBKPFD010000065.1:0-2964 GCA_046729155.1 Actinomycetota bacterium | reverse complement strand
GCGCGCATCGTCAACGCCGGCGACGGGAAGCACCAGCACCCGACGCAGGCGCTGCTCGACCTCTACACGATCCAGGAGCAGTTCGGCCGCATCGAGGGGCTGCACGTCGCGATCGTCGGCGACGTCCTCCACTCGCGGGTCGCCCGCTCGAACATCCAGGCGCTTCGGCTCCTCGGCGCGCACGTCGTCCTCGTCGGCCCGCCGCCGCTGCTGCCGCGCGGGATCGAGGCGATGGGCTGCGAGACGTCGACAGACATCGAGGCGACGCACGGAGCCGACGTCGTCTACGTGCTGCGCATGCAGCGCGAGCGGATGCAGGAGGGCGCCAACTTCGTGCCGAGCCTGCGCGAGTACACGGCGCGCTGGGGCGTGACCAGGGCGCGGTTGCGACCCGGTCAGAAGGTGATGCATCCGGGGCCTATGAATCGCGGCGTCGAGATCGATCCGGACGTCGCCGACGCAGCCGACGCGCTGATCGAGAGCCAGGTCCGGGCCGGCCTCGTGGTTCGCATGGCCGTCCTCTACGACCTGCTCACGACCGGGCCCGTCCCGGTCGAGGCTGCGCTGCCGGTGGAGGTCGCGTGATGCTCTGGGTCAAGGACGGCCCCAAGCAGGATCTCCTCATTCGCGGCGCGCGCGTGCTCGACCCGGCCGAGGGCCACGACGCGCAAGTCGACGTCAAGGTCGATGCGGGCGTGATCGCCGAGCTCGGCTCGAGCCTGCCCGCGAACGGCCACCGCGTGCTCGACGCCGCCGGGCTCGTGCTCGCGCCCGCCTTCGTCGACCCGCACGTGCACCTGCGCACGCCCGGGCGCGAGGACGAGGAGACGATCGCGAGCGGCACGCAGGCAGCCGCGGCCGGCGGCTTCTGCGCCGTCCTCGCGATGCCGAACACGGACCCGGTCGTCGACTCGGCCGCCGTGCTCGGTGCCCTCGTCGAGACGGCGCGTGCCGAGGCAGAGGTGCCGGTCGGCTTCCTCGCCGCGATCTCGAAGCAGCAGGCCGGCGGCGAGCTGACCGAGATGGGTGAGCTCGCCGACGCGGGCGCCGCGGGCTTCACCGACGACGGCCGGCCGGTCTCGTCGCCGGGGCTGATGCGCAGGGCACTGCAGTACGGCTCGGTCACGGGCCGGACGATCGCCGTGCACTGCGAGGAGCAGACGCTCTCCCGGGACGGCCAGGTGCACGAGGGAGCGGTCGCCGCCGAGCTCGGCTTCGCTGGCTACCCGTCGGTTGCGGAGAGCGTCATGGTCGAGCGCGACCTCGCGCTCGCGGCCTACGAGGAGCGGCCGCTGCACCTTCTCCACCTCTCGGCGCGCGAGTCGGTCGAGGCGCTCGCCCGCGCGCAGGCCTCGGGCCTGCCCGCTACGGGCGAGGTCACGCCTCACCACCTCTGCCGCACCGACGAGGCCGTGCGCACCCTCGACCCGAACCTGAAGATGAACCCGCCGCTCCGCAGCGCGGAGGACCGCACGGCCCTGATCGACGCGGTGCGAAACGGCGTCGTGGCGGCCGTCGCGACCGACCACGCGCCGCATGCGCGCCACGAGAAGGAGGTGCCGTTCGAGGCGGCGCCGTTCGGGGTGACGGGCCTCGAGACGGCCTTTTCCGCGCTCTACACGCACCTCGTCGAGTCAGGGCTGATCTCGCTCGAGACGCTGCTCGAGCGCATGTCCACGGGCCCGGCGACGATCTACGGGCTCGAGCCGCCGCGGATCGCGGTCGGAGCGGACGCCAACTTGGTGCTGCTCGACACGGCCGCTAGCTGGCGCGTGAAGGAGGACGGCTTCCGCTCGCGCTCGACGAACTCGTGGCTGCTCGGCGAGACGCTGCGCGGACGCGTCCGCGCCACGGTCGCCGCCGGCCGCCTCGCGTACGAGGCCGCATGACCGGCTTCCTGCTGCTCGAGGACGGCACGATCTTCCGGGGCGAGTCCGTCGGCGCGGACTGCACTGGCTTCGGCGAGGCCGTCTTCACGACGGCGATGACGGGCTACCAGGAGGTCGTCACCGACCCCAGTTACGCGGAGCAGATCGTCTGCTTCACGGCGCCAATGGTTGGCAACTACGGCGTCGCGAGCGCGCGCTCGGAGTCCCGGCGCGTGCACGCGCGGGCCGTCGTCATGCGCGAGGCGCGTGGGCCGGGGTGGACGGACTGGCTCCGCCGCGAGGGAGTGCCGGCCCTGTCGGGGATCGATACGCGGTCGCTCGTGCTGCACCTGCGCGGGCGCGGCGCGATGCGGGCCGCGGTCGTCGCGGGCGAGGCGGCGGTCGCCGAGACCTTGACGGCGATCAGGGCCCAGCCGCGGATGGCCGGCCGCGCCCTCGCCGAGACCGTGTCGACGAGCGAGCCCTACGTCTTCAGCGACGCGGGCACGACACGGATCGCGGTCGTCGACTACGGCTGCAAGCGCTCGATCCTCGACCGGCTCGCGTGGGCCGGCGCGGCCGTGACCGTCTACCCGCACGACGTCGACGCGGACACGCTCGCCCGCCACGACGGCGTGCTCCTTTCCAACGGCCCCGGCGACCCGGAGCCGCTCGGGGCCGAGGTCACGACGGTTCGCGCCCTGCTCGGCCGCGTGCCCGTGCTCGGCATCTGCCTGGGGCACCAGCTGCTCGCCCTCGCCACAGGCCACCGCACGTTCAAGCTCCCGTTCGGCCACCGCGGCGCGAACCATCCGGTCGTCGCGCGCGCGCGCGGCCGCGTGCTGGTCACCTGCCAGAACCACGGCTTCGCCGTCGAGGCGAGCGAGGCGCGCGAGGCGACGCACGTCTCGCTCTACGACGGGACGGTCGAGGGGCTCGACTTCCCGGAGCTTCGGGCGCGCTCGGTGCAGTTCCACCCGGAGGCGCGGCCGGGGCCGCACGACGCCTGGCCGCTGCTGAGCCGCTGGGTCGAGGGGGTGGCGCTTGCCGAGGCGGCGTGACCTCCGCTCGATCTGCCTGATCGGCTCCGGGCCGA
>JBKPFD010000064.1:0-6198 GCA_046729155.1 Actinomycetota bacterium | reverse complement strand
ACGACCTCCGCGTAGTCGTTGTAGTCGCGGAAGCGCGGTGGCGGGCCTGAGCGCGGGAACGCGGCGAAGACCATCTGGCGGGTCGATGCCAGTCCGGTCGGCTCCCCGCGCCAGAACGGGGAGCTGGCGGAGAGCGCGAGCAGGGCGGGTAGCTCGAGCAGAAGGCCGTTGACGACCTGGATCGCCCTCTCCGGGTCGTCGACGGCGACGTGGATGTGCAAGCCGAAGATCAGCTCACGCCGCGCCACGTACTGCATCTGGTCGACGAGCGCGCGGTAGCGGTCCCGGGCAGTGATGCGCTGGCGTTCGAAGTGGCTGAACGGGTGCGTGCCCGCCGAGCCCACGCGCAGCGATTCGCCCGCGGCGACCGACGTCACGTACTCGCGCAGCCTTCGCAGCTCCTGGTCGACGTCGGCCGCCGTCTTGCAGACCGGCGTCGCGATCTCGAGCACCGACTGCATCAGCTCCGGCTTGATCTGCGTCTCGAGCTCGTGGCCGGCCACGGAGGCAAGCACGGTGTCGACGTGCTGCACGAGGTCGAAGCTCTCCCCGTCGAGGAGCATGTACTCCTCCTCGACGCCGAGCGTGTACGGGTCGCCCTCGCCGAACTTGTGGTCGAGCACGCTGCCGCCCTCGGCGAAGCTCTCCGCGGTGATGCTCGACGGATAGATCTGCTTCACGGCCCGGACCTTACTCCCGCCCCGGCCGGCTACCCAACCATCGCGTCGGCTTCGATCTCGACGAGCCACCGCGGGTCGAATAGCGCAGCGACGACGACCCCGGTCGCAGCGGGGCGCACGTCTCCGAAGACCTCGGCGTGCGCGCGTGCAACCTCCTCCCAGTCTTCGGCGTGCACGAGGAAGACGCGAGTACGGACGACGTGCTCCGGCCTCGCGCCCCCCTCGGCGAGTGCGGCGACGATGATCTCGAAGCAGCGCCGTGCCTGCCCGTAGGCGTCCGCGGGCGGGTCGCCGCCGTCGGGCATGACCGGCGCAGTGCCGCTGACGAAGACCATGCCGCCCGACGCGACTGCGCGCGAGAAGCCCCAGACTGGCTCGTAGGGCGAGCCTGACGAGATGAGCTGCCGCTCCACACGCGTAGTATCGCCGCCTCTTGGAGGCGCTTCGGCAGGTCGAGGACTGGCCGGCAGAGAACATCGCGGTCGCGGTGCTCGGGCGTGGGGAGGAGCTCGGCCGCACCGGCGACGCGGACCGCAGCTTCCGCTGGGCCTCGGTGACTAAGCCGGTCACGGCTCTGGCGTGCCTGGTCGCCGCCGAGGAAGGGACGCTCGACCTCGACGATCGGGCCGGCCCGCCGGGCTCGACCGTCCGCCATCTCCTCGCGCACGCCTCCGGCCTGCCGTTCGAAGGCGCGAAGCCGATCGCGCAGCCCGGGCGGCGCCGGATCTACTCGAACACCGGCTTCGACGTACTCGCCGAGACGCTCGAGGAGCGGGCAGGCATGCCGTTCGGCGACTACCTGAGCCAGGCCGTGCTCCAGCCGCTCGAGTTGCGGAGCGCAGAGCTCCGCGGCACTGCCGGTGCTGGGCTATGGGGCTCGCTCGACGACCTCGTCTCCCTCGCGCGCGAGTTCCTCGCGCCGACACTTGTCGCCCGCGAGACGCTCGAGGAGGCGACGACGGTGCAGTTCCCGGGCCTGGCGGGCGTGATCCCGGACCTGGGCCGCTACGACCCGAACGACTGGGGCCTCGGCTTCGAGCTCAGAGACGCCAAGGAACCGCACTGGACCGGTACGCAGCCCTCTGCCCGCACATTCGGCCACTTCGGCGGCAGCGGCACGTTCCTCTGGGTCGATCCCGAAGCCGGCTTCGCGCTCGGGTGCCTGACGGATCTCGACTTCGGCGAGTGGGCGAAAGAGGCCTGGCCGCGCCTCTCGGACGCGGTCTGGGACGAGGCTGCAGCTGCGTAAAGAACCTGTAAAAGAGGCATTCGGGCACGTGTAGACGCGCTAGAACGGGAAGAAGAACAGCCGATGGCGACGATCGAGCAAGACCAGACCCTGCCCGAACGGACGGTCCGAGAGCGCCCCGTCTTCGTGGCTGCCGACGGCCGGCGAGCCCGCCGGCTGCGCGTCGCGGCTGTCGTCGTCGCCGTGCTCGCCCTGCTCTGGCTCGTCGCCCTCGCAGCGGGCACGTTCGGCTTCGGACGGCTGCCCAGCATCTCAACGCCTCTCGGCCGTGTCGGCGGCGGCGGCGAATCGAAGAGTGAGCGCTCGAAGCCGGCGACGTCGATTCCCACGCCGTCAGAGCGGCGCGCCACGGCGGTCGTCGAATCCGAGCAGAAGGTGACGCGGTCGAGCACATCGGCTCGCGGCAGCGCCTCTGCGACCTCTGCGCGCGCCCGCGCGAGGGCGCAGGCCGCACCTCCATCTCGGCGCGTGCAGCCGCCTGCGCAGCCGGTGGCCCCGCCCCCGCCTCAGCAGGGCTGGGCGCGCCACGGTCGCCCGGCACCGCCGGGGTACACGCGTCGAACTGAGCTGCAGCCCGCTCCGCCGCCGGGCCAAGCGTCGGCCCCGGGTCAGGCGAAGAAGGCGGTCGTCCTGCCTCCTCCACCTCCCCCGCCGCCGGGGAACGGCAACGGTGGCGGACCGAACAACCGCTAGCGCCGAGCAGAGCCGTCTGGCGCGGCCCGTCGCGCGCTGGTTCCTACTCGCGTTCCTCCTCGTGGCGCTCGGCGTGCTGCTGGGTGCCCAGGGGCTCTCGACGCGAACCACGGGTCGCAGCGCGACGCCTCCCCGCGGCACGCCCGGGCCGCTCGCCGGCTCCTCTCCGGTTTTGACGTGGGACGGCCGCCGGCTCGTCCCGAGGCGGGCGGAGGAAAAGGGGCGCCTGATCGCGCTCACGTTCGACGACGGCCCGGACCCGCGCTGGACGCCTCGCATCGCGGCCACGCTGCGCCGCCTGCGCGTCCCGGCGACGTTCTTCGTCGTCGGCAGCGAAGTCGCGCGCCACCCGGAGGTCGTGCGCTCGCTTCATCGCCAGGGCTTCGAGCTCGGCAACCACACGTTCACGCACACCGACCTCGCGGCGGTCCCCGACTGGGAGCGCGCGGTGCAGATCGGCCTCACCGAGAGTGCCGTCGCGGGGACGGTCGGGATCCGCCCGCGCCTCGTGCGGCCGCCGTACTCGTCCTTTACGGCGGCGGTGACCGATGACCAGGAGCAGGCGCTCGAATATCTCGCCCGGCGTGGCTACGTGATCGTCCTGTCCGACCTCGACGGCGAGGACTGGCAGCGCCCCGGGGTCGACGTCATCGTCGACGCCGCGACGCCTCGCGGCTCCCAAGGCGGCATCGTCCTCCTCCACGACGGGGGCGGCGACCGCTCGCAGACGGTCGCGGCGGTGGAGCGGCTCGTCCCGCGCCTACGCGCGCGCGGCTACCGGTTCGTACCGGTCTCGGAGCTGGCCGGGATCCCGCGCGACGAGGCTGAGGTGCCGGCGGGGGGCTGGGGGCGGGTGCGGGGCGTGCTGCTGCTCTCCACCCTCGCGGTCGCGCGGTGGACGACCTTCACGCTCGCCGCACTGCTCGTGCTCGTGACGGTGCTCTTCCTCGCCCGCGTCCTCATCCTGCTCGCGTTCGCGCAGCGCCACGCGCGGACCGTTCGCCGGCGCCCGCAGGGGCAGCCGTTCACGCCTCCCGTGTCGATCGTCGTGCCTGCGTTCGACGAGGCCGTCGGCATCGAACGCGCCGTTCGTTCACTCGCCGGGAGCGACTACCCGAGCTTCGAGGTGATCGTGGTCGACGACGGCTCGACCGACGGGACGGCTGACACGGTCGAGCGCCTTGCGCTCCCGAACGTCCTCGTCCTGCGGCAGGCCAACGCCGGCAAGCCCGCCGCGATCAACCGCGGCCTCGCCGCCGCCCGCCACGAGGTAATCGTCATGGTCGATGCAGACACGATCTTCGAGCCGGAGACCCTGGCCCGCGTCGTCGAGCCGCTCGCCGATCCCGCCGTGGGTGCCGTCTCCGGGAACACGAAAGTCGGCAACCGGCGCCGCCTGCTCGGGCGCTGGCAGCACATCGAGTACGTCATGGGCTTCAACCTCGACCGGCGGCTGTACGACGTCCTCCAGTGCATGCCGACGGTGCCGGGGGCCGTCGGCGCGTTCCGGCGCCGCGCCCTGGACGACATCGGCGGGATCTCGGCGGCGACGCTGGCCGAGGACACGGACACGACGCTCGCGATCGGCCGCGCGGGCTGGCGCGTCGTCTACGCCGAGGAGGCCAGGGCCTGGACTGAGGCGCCGTCGTCGCTGCGTGAGCTCTGGCGCCAGCGGTTCCGCTGGTGCTACGGGACGCTGCAGGCCGTCTGGAAGCACCGCGCAGCCCTCTGGCGGCCGGGCGAGGAGCGCATCGGCCGGCGGGGCCTGCCGTACCTCGTGCTGTTCCAGATCGTCCTCCCGCTCCTCGCGCCGCTGATCGACCTGTTCTCCATCTACGGGCTCATCTTCCTCGACGCGCGCGAGGTGCTCGCGTTCTGGCTGACGTTCAACGCCCTGCAGCTCGGGCTCGGCTGGTACGCCTTCCGGCTCGACCGCGAGTCGCCGCGCGGACTGTGGGCGATGCCGCTGCAGCAGTTCGTCTACCGGCAGGTGATGTACCTCGTCGTGATCGAGTCGATCCTCAGCGCGCTCAACGGCACGCGGATGCAGTGGCGGTCGATCCCCCGGAGCGGCGAGGTCGAAGTCGCCGGCTAGCTCGGCGGGGGCGGGGGCGGGACCACCCTGAGCGTCGCCCGCATCCCCCGCGCGGCGTGGTCGGCGATCGAGCACCAGATGCGGTAACGCCCGTTCGGCAGCTTCGCGCCGATCACCTTGCGCTGGCCCGGGAGGACCTTCGGCGTCGCGTAGATCTTCGTTCCGCCGATCCGGCGCATCCTGAAGTCGTGTTCGTCCTGGCCGAGGTTGTAGACCTCGATGATGTTCCAGCGGCCCGAGCGGAGCTGCGGCCGCGACAGCTGGAAACGAAACTCGCGCGTCACGACCTGGATCCGGCCGGGCGCGGCCGCTGTCGCGGGGAGCGCGCCGACGAGCGCGAGCCTCATCGCAGCAGCGGCACGCGCGGGTACGCCCCCGCCCGCGGGATGATCGGCGACGCGTCGGTGCCGAGCCACTGCTCGAGCACCGAGCAGTAGACGCTGCGGAAATCGACCGTCGCCTTCAGGTTGCCCTCGTCGTCGAGCCCACCGCGGAGGCCGGGGAACTCGCCGATCATCCGCCCGCGGACGCGGCTGCCCATGAGGAAGCCGACGCCTGCGGCGCCGTGATCGGTGCCCTCCGAGCCGTTCTCCTCGCCGCGACGCCCGAACTCCGACCAGACGAGGGTCAGGACGCGGTCGGCGAGCCCGCGGGCCTCGAGGTCGCGCTGGAATGCGAGCAAGGTGTCGCCCGTCAGCTTCAGGCCGGCGGCCAGCCGGTCGGGCTGGTCGGAGTGCGTGTCGTACATCCCGTAGGCGCTGAGCGCGACGCAATGCAGCGGCAGGCCGGCTCCGATCATCGCTGCGAGCCCCGCGAGCCGTTCCGGGAAATCGCTCTCGTGCTTCGGGTAGGGAACGGGGCTGTTCGGGCCGCCGTCCGAGTCGAACGGTGCGAGTTGCCGGCGGAGCGCGTCGGCCTGCGACGTGATGATCCGCGCGCTGCCGCGGCCCGGGTCGCGGTCGCCGCCGCCGCCGAGCTGTCCGATCGCATCGAGCATGCGAGCCTCCACCTGGCCCCAGACGCCCGGAGCCCAGAACGAGTACTCGCCAGCGCCGCGGAGGGCGGCGACCGGGACGCGCGAGGTCGCGAGCGTGGGGGAGAGCTCGCCGTCGAGGCTCACGCCCTGCAGCGGGTTGTCGGCAGAGCCGGCGCGGTCGAGGTAGCGCCCGAGCCAGCCGGTGCGCAGATTGGCCTCGGTCGCCCCGACCTCCCAGTAGTGGCGCGACGTGAAGTGCGACTGATCGGCGTTCGTGTACCCGACCGCGGGCAGCACCGAGAGCTTGCCCTCTCGGTGCAGCATCTGGAACGACGCCGCCGAGGGATGCCAGCGCAGGCGCGTGTCCTCGGAGAACACGAGCCCCGAGTCGGGGAGCGCAAGAGTCGGGCGCAACCGCCGGTACTCGGGCTCGCCGTGCGGAAAGAGCAGCGACAGCGAGTCGACGCCTCCGTCCATGAAGATCGAGACGAGGACGGTGTTCGGA
>JBKPFD010000063.1:0-4543 GCA_046729155.1 Actinomycetota bacterium | reverse complement strand
CCCGAGGCCCGAGCCCGGCATGCCGCGCGCAGACGCTGCCCGGTAGAAGCGGTCGAACACGTAGGGAAGGTCGGCATCGTCGATCCCCGGGCCGTGGTCGCGGACGGAGACGGTCCCGTCGCGGACCGTCACGTCGATCTCGCCCCCGGGCGGGCTCCACTTCGCCGCGTTGTCGAGCAGGTTCACGACTGCGCGCTCGATCGACTCGGGGACGCCGTTGACGAGCGACTCCTCGAGCTCTGTCTTGAAGGTCACCTGCGGCCGGTGCCTACGCGCACGCTCCACGGCATCGCCGGCGAGGAGGTCGAGGCGAACGTCCTCGGGCTCCACGCGCCGCTCGCCGGCCCGCGCGAGCTCGATCAGCTCCGCGATCAGAGTCGTCATCTCCGTCAACTGCTCGACGACATCCGAGAGGAGACGCTTCCGCTCGGCCGCCGGCAGCCGCCGCTCGCTGGCGAGCACCTCGATGTTCGTCCGCAGGCTCGTGAGCGGCGTGCGCAACTCGTGCGAGGCGTCCGCGACGAGCTGGCGCTGCTTGCGCTGCGACTCCTCGAGGGCGCCGAGCATCGTGTTGAAGCTGACGGCCAGGCGGCTGAGCTCGTCCTGGCCGCGGGCTTCGATCCGCTCGGAGAGGTCACCCGTCTCCGTGACGTTCTCGGTCGCGGCGGTCAGGCGCCGAACCGGCGCGAGCGCGGCGCGCGAGACGGCGAGACCGAGCGCAGCGGCAACTGCGATCCCGGCTATGCCGATCAAGAGGAGCACCCACCGCAGGCGCGAGAGCGTCTGGTCGACCTCCGTCATGGGTCGCGCGAGCTGGAGCGCGTATCCCGGGATGTACGGCAACGTGAGCAGTCGCACGTGCGTGCCCGCAACCTCGGCGTCGCTCAAGTACGCGTCCCTGTTGCCGGCGGCAACGTCGATCACGTGGGCGTCGACGGGCAGGGGCGTCGCGCGGTCGCGCGGCCGGAGCGTCTCACCTTCCGCCGAGACGAGCTGCGGATAGCCGCCCGCCCCGCCGAGCTCGGGCCCCGGGCCGCGGAACACGCGGTCGAGCGGTTGGTGCGAGATCTCCTGCGCCCGGGCGCGGAGGGCGTCGTCGACCGTCGACCGGAGCTCGCCGCGGACGACCACGTATCCGACGATCGACGCGAGGATGACGGCGAGAGCGACGGCCGCCGCGGAGACGAGGGCGAGGCGTGTGCGGAAACTCATGGCTCGCGCAGCGCGTAACCCACGCCGCGCACGGTGTGGATCAGCCGCGGCTTCCCGCCCGCCTCGGTCTTGCGGCGCAGATACCCGATGTAGACGTCGAGCGAGTTCGACGAGTACCCGAAGTCGTAGCCCCACACGCGCTCGAAGATGATCGAGCGCGTCAGCACCTGGCGCGGATTGAGCAGAAACAACTCGAGCAGCGAGAACTCCGTGCGCGTCAGCTCGATCCCCTCGCCGTTGCGCCTCACCTCACGGGTGCGTGGATCGAGCTCGAGGTCCGCGAAGCGGAGCGCTTCGTCAGGCTCGGCACCGGTGCGCCGCAGGAGTGCCCGCAGGCGCGCGAGCAGCTCCTCGAGCGCGAACGGCTTGGTCACATAGTCGTCTGCGCCCGCGTCGAGGCCCTCGACGCGATCCTCGACCTCGGCGCGGGCCGTCAGCATCAAGATTGGCAGCCCGTTGCCGCTGCTGCGCAGCCGCCGGCAGACCTCGAGCCCGTCGACGCCCGGCATGAGCACGTCGAGGACGAGCGCGTCCGGCTGCGGACCGGCCTCGATTCGGTCGAGCGCCTCGGAGCCGTCCGCCGCGAGCTCGATCTCATAGCCTTCGAGCTCGAGCGCGCGTCGCAGCGACTCGCGCACGGCTCGTTCGTCGTCGACCACGAGGATCTTCACGAGGGCATTGTGCGCGCCAAGTGTGAAAACCGCCTAAGAAGGCCTCTTAGCGAGTTCTTAGACACGTCTCAGGCGCGTCTTAGGGTGCACTGATCAAATGGCCGGGACAACGAGCGAAAGGAACTGACCTCCATGCCCCGGATGCTGCGCACGCCCCACCTCGCACTCGCTGCCCTGCTCGTCGCGCTCGGCGTGGCGACCGGTGCGGTCGGGTACGCCGTGCTCTCCGACGGAACGACTGGCACGCGTCAGGTCACGGTCTCGGACGCGCAGCCGGCGTCGTCGAGGAACACGCTGTCGGTGCCGGAGATCTACCAGCGTGCGAACCGGGGCGTCGTCGAGATCGCCGTCACGTCCTCGAACGGGCAGGGCCAGGGATCCGGGTTCGTCTACGACAAGCAGGGCCGGGTCGTCACAAACCAGCACGTCGTCGACGGCGCCGTCTCGATCTCGGTCAAGTTCTGGAACGGCGCGGTTTACGAAGCACAGCTGGTCGGCAGCGATCACTCGACCGACCTGGCGGTGATCAAGGTGGACGCCCCGTCGTCCGTGCTCCATCCGCTGACGGTCGGCGACTCGAGCAAGCTCCGCGTCGGTAACGGCGTCGTTGCGATCGGCAGCCCCTACGGCCTCGAGGAGACCGTCACGAGCGGGATCGTCAGCGCGCTGCACCGGCAGATGCAGTCGCAGAACGGCTTCACGATCAACGACTCGATCCAGACGGACGCGGCCATCAACCACGGCAACTCGGGCGGGCCGCTCCTGAACATGCAGGGCGAGGTCGTCGGCATCAACGCGCAGATCAAGAGCGACTCGGGCGGGAGCGACGGCGTCGGCTTCGCGATCCCCTCGAACACGGTCAGGTCGATCGTGTCGCAGCTGCTCGAGACCGGGAAGGTCGAGCATGCGTTCCTCGGCGTCGGCCTCGACGCGATCCCGGCCACGGTCGCCGACGAGCTCGGCTCGGTCGAGGGCGTGGCGATCACGGAAGTACGGGACGACAGCCCAGCATCGCGGGCGGGCCTCCGTCAGGCGACCGGCTCGCGCACGGTCGACGGCCAGGAGTACCCCACCGGCGGCGACGTGATCACCGCCGTCGACGGTGAGAAGGTCCGCGACGAGGAGGACGTCCAGCGCGAGATCGACGCGAAGAAGCCCGGCGACAAGATCGAGCTGACGTACTGGCGCAACGGGAAGACGCACACCGTCGAGATCACGCTCGCCAAGCGCACGTAGCGGTTACCGGCCGGGCGGCCGTGGTCTCACCGGCGCGACCTAGAGGTAGCGAAGCTCGAAGTCCTCGAACCGGAACGTGACGAACGACTCGCTCGAGCCGGCGCGAATCCCGACGTTCCCGCTTTCGATCCCTTCCTCGTCCTTTTCGGTGGCAACGGTCCTGCCGTTGACCACGAGCGTCAAGGTGACCGGGTCGTCGCCCACGCATCGGGCGGTGATGTCGTTCGTGTCCCCGGCGAGGTCGGCGGCCTGCTTGATGCCGCCTGTCAGAGAGACCGGGCGCCCGTCCCGATAGCGGACGATGTTGTAGCGCCCGCCGCTGAGCACGGCCAGGAGGTAGTAGTCCCTGACGCTGTCGTACCGACAGACGAAGGCCATCCCGTAGTCGCGGGCCCCGCTCACCCAGCTCACGCGCGAGGTCAGCGCGACGTCCATGAGCGGCTTTTCGAGGTCGGCCAGGTGGACCAGCGGGCGCCCGGGCTGCGCCGCCCTCACGTACATCGTCCCCTCCTCGTCATCGTCGAAGTAGACCCGCCCGATCGGTCTCGTCAGCGGTCCGAAGAGCCCGCGTGGGCTCGTCGTCTCGGTCGTTCCGTTCGGGGTGTCGTCGTCGTCACCGTCGAGGATCCCGACCCTGTTCAGCGCGACGAGGAGTCCTGAGATCGCGAGGATGAGGGCCGTCACGCCGCCGATGACGTTCCGCGTGTTGGTCAGAAACGACGTGAAGCCGCCGCCGGAGCCCGAGTCGGGCGGGTCGGCGGGAGGTTCGAAGTCAGACAACGGAACCCACTACGGCGGCGGCTCGAATCTACTACGCGGCGTCCGGTTCGGCCAAAGCGCGCCTGTATCCGGCGCGGATACCTGGCCGGTAAAGCCCAGGCCTTGCTCGCGGAGCTCATCTCGCCGTAGCCCGCGCGAGATAGCGCCGGCGGTCAATCCGGACAGGGTGATCGACCGTATCCGTGGCAGGCGCGCTAACCCAACCCCTTGGAAGGGAGAAGCCGATGTTTTTCCGGAACACGGGACTCGCCGCCGGGGCGATCCTGCTCATCGTTGCTTTTGGGGCGAGCACGGCGGGGGCGGCTCGTCGTGACCGAACTCCCCCGACGATGCCCACGAACCTCCGGATCACCGCGACCACCGATACGACCATCTCGCTTGCCTGGAACGCGTCGACCGATAACTCGGGCAACTTCTCGTATCACGTCACTGAGAGCAGTAGTTTCAACACCTATACGGTCGCCGTTCCCCAAACCCGGACGACGCTGACCTTCACGCGCCTATGGCCGGAGCAGACGTACAGGTACACCGTCTACGCCGTCGACGCCGCGGGCAACCGCTCCGGCGACAGCAACACGGTCAGCTACACGGTCCCTGCAGACGTCACGCCGCCGACGCCGGCGCCGCAGCTGACCGTGACCCCC
>JBKPFD010000062.1:0-5788 GCA_046729155.1 Actinomycetota bacterium | reverse complement strand
GCTACGGCGAGATCTCAGCGAGGAACGCCGTCTCGGCGATCGAGCAGTCGAAGAAGAACCTCACGTTCCACCGGATCCTGGCCGGCTTGAACATCCCGCAGACGGGTTGGGTCACGGCACGCAATCTCGCCGCGCACTTCGGCTCGATCGACCGGCTGGCGGCGGCTACCCAGGAGGACATCCAGGAGGTCGAGGGCATCGGGCCCGACCGCGCCGAGGCGATCGCCGAGTGGTTCTCGGACGAGGAGAACCTCACGCTGGTGGCCGAGCTGCGAGAGCTCGGGCTGCGCTTCGAGACCGGCGACGAGCTCAAGCCCGTCGAGGGGCCACTCTCGGGTCAAACGTACGTGATCACCGGGACGCTCGAGTCGTTCACGCGGGACGAGGCCGCGGCCGCGCTCGAGGCGAAGGGCGCCAAAGTTTCGAGCTCGGTCTCGAAGAAGACGGCCGGAGTGATCGTCGGCGAGGAGCCGGGCTCGAAGCTGCAGAAGGCGCAGCGCGCCGGAGTTCCCGTCCTGTCGGAAGACGACCTAAAGAAACTGCTCAATTAGCAGCCAAAACGGCTGCGAAGCGATCTTGCGCGCGCCGCGCCCAGAGCGTCGAGACCGGGTGCCCGTTCTGGATGATCGCGAATGCGTACCGTCGCTTGACGTAGCCCGAGAGGGCCGAGGCTTCTCGCGTCGTGCCCGTCTTCGCCAGCACGCGACCGGCGGCGACCGAGCCGCGCATGCGGCTCCGCAGCGTCCCGTTCCGCCCGGCGACCGGGAGCGTCGAGAACAGCACCTCTCGCAGAGCTTCGTCGTCGTAGCCGTCCTGGAGGAGGCCGACGAGCATGTTCGCGGTCAGCCGGTTGAGCCCGGAGAGGCCAGAGCCGTCGACGATGCGCACGCCGCCGATCGGAATCTGCTGCTCGGCGAGGATCGTCCGCACGACCGCGGAGCCGGCGGCCGTCGTTCCCTGCTCGGCCACCTGCGTGCCGAGCTGCTTGAGCAGGATCTCCGCGGTGAAATTGTCGCTCTCGCGGTTCATGAAACGGAGGATGGCCGCGAGCGGGACCGAGGAGACGCCCGCGAGCGGGAACGCGTCGTCGGCTGCCTTGCCCGTCAGCGTCCGTCCCGCGACGGAGATCCCGGCGGCGCGCAGGGCCTCCCGGAACGTGAGCGCGGCTGCGAGCGCGGGGTCACGGGTCGTGTGCCCCCGGTAGCGCGCCCGGTCGACGGTGAGCGCGGAGAGCGGCGGCGACTCGTTGATGAAGAACCAGGGCTTCCAGCCCGGCGCGGTCCGGCGGGCGTCGAAGTACGACTCGTCGCCGACGAGCCGCCCGGAGACACGGGTGATGCCCTGCGCGCGCAACTGTCCCGCGAGCGCGTGCAGGTTCAGCGTCGAGAGGGTCGGATCTCCGAACCCCTTGAGGACGATGTCGCCGCGCCAGATCGCGCCCTCCTGCTCGCCCTCGCCGACCACGGCTGTGTCGAACTGGTGCGCCGGGCCGAAGACGTGCAGCGCGGCGTAGGTGACGGCGAGCTTCTCGTTCGAGGCCGGGATCAGCGGCTGAGTGAGGTTGTGCGCGAACACCGGCCGCCCGGTCGCGAGGTCGATCGCGACGGCGCCCGACTGGGCGGGCGAGACGTGCGGGACGCGAAGCGCCTTCGCCAGCTGGCGACCGAGCGGCGCCCGGCCCGCGGCGGCGGGCGGCTGAGCCGCGACCAGGGCGATGACCAGGACGGCGAGAGCGGGGCCGCGCTTCCGCATGCGAAGGATGTGTACCGCCGTCGCGGGACCGCGTCAAGCGCCGCGAAAGCGGCTCAGGCGGCCTTCGCGGCGCGTCTGCGCAGCTTCTCGAGCAGGGCGCGCAGGTCGGCGAGGTCGTCCTCGACGGCCTGCAAGCGCGCCATCAGCTTCCGCAGCTCGTCGGGCCGGCTCTTCCCGCCTTCGGCGAGGCTGACGGTCAGCTGGTCGATCCGGCGCTCGAGCCGCAGCCTGTCGCCGTCGAGCGCGAGCGCCTCCGCGTAGCCCTCGGTCAGGGTCAGCTCGAGACGCTCCCGCGCCGGAGCTGCTCGACCGTCCTGAGGAGCAGCCAGCAGCGCGCGGACGTGCTCGCAGACGATGTCGAGCCTTTGCGCCACGAGATCCGAGGGGGATTATGGTCGGCCGGGCGGCGGACGCCTATGGGCCGGACGGCCCATCTTTCCCGGGGAACGGACCTACGCTCAGACGATTCCGGACCGGACCGCGTAGACGGCGGCCTGGATCCGGTTCTCGATCTGCAGCTTCATGAGGATGTTCGAGATGTGGTTCTTGACCGTCTTCGGGCTGATGTGCAGCGCCTCGGCGATCTCGGCGTTGTCCTTGCCGTTCGCGATCAGACGCAGCACGTCCAGCTCGCGGTCGGAGAGCTCGGAGCGGATCGTCTCCGCGCCCTGGTCGAGCGTGACCGCGCGCATGCGCTGCAAGACCTTCGCCGCGATCGGCGGGGAGATGAGGGACTCCCCGATCGCCGCGGCCTTGATCCCCCTCATCAGCTCCTCGATCGAGGAGTCCTTGACGAGGTAGCCACAGGCGCCGGCCACGATCGCGTCCATCACGTCCTCGTCCTGGTCCGAGATCGTCAGCACGACGACGCGCGTCAGGGGCGCGATGCCGCTGATCTCGCGCGTGGCCTCGACCCCGGTCATGCCGGGCATGTTCAGGTCCATGACCACGACGTCCGGAGCGATCTCGCGGACGATCCTGATCGCGTCCGCGCCACTCGCGGCCTCGCCGACGACCTGCACGCCCTGCTCCTCGAGGAGGTTGCGCAGGCCAGTGCGGAAGAGGTCGTGGTCGTCCACGAGCAGGACTCGGAGTGTGTCGCTGTCGACCTTCGGGCTCACTGAACCGACTCCCTGTTCGGGGATTCCGCCTTCTCTCGTCGTGTCCTTACTAGCGCAGAGTAATCGTTACGGAGCGAGTGCCCCATGCAAGCGCTTCGGCCTCGGTTGGAAACCAGAGGTCGATGCGGGCGCCGACGACCGAGCCGCCCGTGTCGGCGGCGATGGCCTCGCCGTAGCCGGGGACGGTCATCTGCGTCCCGAGCGGGATCACGCCCGGGTCGACGGCGACCACGCCCCAGCCGACGGAGACGCCCGTTGCAGTCCGTCCCTCCAGCGAGTAGCCCGTCGCGGTGACGGCCAGCGTCCGGCCGCCGGCCACCGGCGCCGTGGGGGTCACGCTCCCTGCCGCGGCCTGCTGCGCGGCTGCGAGCGTCCGCGCCTGCGATTCGAGCGAGGACGCGTTCGCCCAGTTCTCGCGCTGCTGGGCTTGCAGCCTCGCGATCAGCGCTTGCCTCTCGCGCACGGCGTTCTCGAGCGCGACGGCCGTCGCCGCGGCTGCATCCCTGGCCTGCCGCGCCGCGGCCTCTCTGCCGGCGAGCACGCGGGTGACGGCGAGCAGCTTCTTCCGCGCCGCCCGTGCCGCCTCGACGTAGTGCTCATCCTGCACGGCGACGCGGTCGAGGCCGTCGAGGCGCTCGATCGCCTCGCCGATCGACCTCGCGCCGAGAAGGACGGTCATCGGGTCGGTCTCGTCCTCCTCGTAGAGGGCGCGGACCCGCATCGCGAGCCGGTGCTGGGCGATCTTCAGGCCGCGGCGCGCGATTCGGAGCTGCAGCTCGGCTTCGGAGCGCTCCTTCCTGATCGCCGCGGTGCGCTCCTCGAGCCGCGTCAGGGCGGCGCGCGTCTGCTCGAGGCGCGTGTCGAGCGAGGCGGCGCTGAGCCAGGCCGCCTGCGCCTGCCGGTCGAGCTCGCCATTCTGCGAGCGGAGGGCGTCCGCGCGTCCGTGCAGGCTCGAGGGCGAGTCCGCGCCGCTCGCAGCTGACAGCTGCAAGCCGCACACGATTCCGAGCGATGCCAGGACGAGCAGCCCCTTCAGGGCGGTCCTACCTCTCCCACGGCGCGGAACCGTAACACAGCTCTTTCGGCATGCCCGGGCGGGGCTCGTGTTGCGCCTTTGGCGGCTGCCGCTCCCTACCGTGTTTGACGGTTTGCGGTCGTCCGCAGCCCCTGTTAGGGTGCCGTGCTCGTGACGTACCGGCCCCCCTCCGGTGCGCCTGGACTGGCCGTCGCCGAGACCTCTCGCCCGGTTCCGCGATGGCAGGCGCTCGCAGTTCTTCTGGCTTTCGCGGCGATTCTGATCGGCGCGCCGGCTGCGCGTGCCGAGCCACCCTCCGTGGCAGCGAAGCGCGCGGAGGCGGAGACCGTGATGAACCAGATCCACGGCCTCGACGCGAACCTCGAGCGGGCGGTCGAGGCGTACAACCTCGCAAACCTGAAGCTCGGGCGCATCGAGAGCGACCTCCGGGAGAACCGGCGCGAGCTCCGGATCGCTCAGCGCAACCTGACCCGTGCGCGGGCGGCGCTCGAGGCGCGGCTGATCGAGCTCTACACGTCGGACAGCGACAACACCGGCTTCGCGGTCCTGGTCGGAGCGCGGAGCATCGAGGACCTGATCGAACGCGTGGACACCGTCAACCGCGTCTCCGACCAGAGCTCCCGGGTGCTGAAGGAGGTCAAGAGCTACCGGGCGGCCGTCCGCCAGCGCCGCGCAAAGCTGAAGGAGGCGCACGTCGAGCAGGCGCGGCTCGTCGCCGAGCGCTCGGCCCAGAAGGCGTCGATCGAGGGCCAGCTGGCTCAGCGGCAGTCGATGCTGTCGTCCATCAGGAGCGAGATTGGGCGCCTGCAGGCCGCGGAGCGAGAGCGCCAGGCCCAGCTCGCCGCCGAGGCACGTGCCCGGCTCTCCTCGCCGCAGACCGGCCTGGAGGTGCTCACGGCGAGCTCCGGTGCGATCGACAGCTCTGAGCAGGCGCTCCCGGCGGCGCCGCCTTCCCGCTACGGCGGGGTCGTCGGCATCGCGATGCAGTACCTCGGGACTCCGTACGTCTACGGCGGCGCGAGCCCGGGCGGGTTCGACTGCTCCGGCTTCGTCATGTACGTCTTCGCGCAGATCGGCGTCTCCCTGCCGCACAATGCCGCCGCGCAGTACGGATATGGCACTCCGGTGTCCAGGTCGCAGCTCCAGCCGGGCGACCTCGTCTTCTTCAACGGGCTCGGTCACGATGGGATCTATATCGGCGGGAATCAGTTCATCCACTCGCCGCACACCGGTGACGTGGTGAAGATCTCGAGCATCAGCGGCTGGTACTCGTCGACCTGGGTCGGCGCGCGGCGGCTATAACGTCGGCATCGCCCACTCGCACGCCGCACAACCTTCCCTGAATCGTCTCGCCGCTTCTGCCACGACGCACTGCCTGACGGGCTGCGCGATCGGCGAGGTGCTCGGCGTCGTGATCGGAACCGCGCTCGACTGGGGAAACTTCGCGACGATCGCGCTCGCCATCGTGCTCGCGTTCCTCTTCGGCTATTCGTTCACGGCGGTGCCGCTGCTGCGCTCGGGCCTCGTCCTAGCCACCGTTGTGCCGATCGCTTTCGCCTCCGACACCTTCTCGATCACGGTCATGGAGATCGTCGATAACGCGATCATCCTCATCATTCCCGGCGCGATGGAGGCCGGATTGGGTGACCCGCTGTTTTGGGGCAGCCTCGCATTCGCGTTGGCCGTGGCCTGGGTCGCCGCATTCCCGGTTAACCGCTGGCTGATCGCGAGGGGCCGCGGACACGCCGTCGTCCACGCCCATCACGGCCACCACTAGCCGGCTTCGAATCGCGGGGCGCCCATCCCGGCCAGGGTGACCGCGACAAGCCGGCGGACCGCGGCCTTTGACGGAAGGGCGCCGGCCGCGGTGAGCGCGTGG
>JBKPFD010000061.1:0-2533 GCA_046729155.1 Actinomycetota bacterium | reverse complement strand
CCCGGAGAACGTGCTCTCGATCGCACGCGAGTTCTGGGCCGGGTTCGCGGCCGTGGACAAGATCGACAGGCCTGCGGTGTCGATCTTCGGGTCCGCGCGCGTGCGCGAGGACTCGCCCGTCTACGCGCAGGCGCGCGAGGTCGGCCGCCGCTTCGCCGAGCGCGGCTGGGCGGTGATCACGGGCGGCGGTCCCGGGGTGATGGAGGCCGCGAACCGCGGCGCGAAGGAGGCGGGCGGCCTCTCTGTCGGGTTCAACATCGAGCTTCCGCACGAGCAGTACTCGAACCCCTACCTCGACATCTCGTACACCTTCCGGCACTTCTACGCGCGCAAGGTGTGCTTCGTGAAGCCCGCGGAGGGGTTCGTGATCTTCCCGGGCGGATTCGGGACGCTCGACGAGCTGTTCGAGGCGCTGACCCTGATTCAGACCGGCAAGGCGCAGAACTTCCCGGTCGTGCTCTTCGACACCGACTACTGGGGCGAGCTCCTCGACTGGGTGCGCGGCGAGCTGCTCGCCGACGGGATGATCTCGGAGGAGGATCTCTCCCTCCTGCACGTGACCGACGACCCGGCCGTCCCGGTGGACGTCGTGATCGAGTGCTACGAGACGCGCTGCGCGGAGGTACCGGCCGAGCCCGAGAAGGCCGACGCACAGTAGCTTCGTACACTTTGGTCGTGCGCCTGCGCGACCTGCCTTCGGTGGATGAGCTTGCCCGGGGGAGCGGTGATCCGCTCGCCGTGGAGGCTGCGAGAAGTGTTCTCGCGCGCGCGCGCGAGGAGATCCAGGCCGGCAGCGATCCCGGTGACCTCGTCGCCCGGCTGGAGCAGGAGCTCGCGGCGCTTCGTCGCCCCAGGTTGCGCCGGGTGCTGAACGCGACCGGCGTCATCGTCCACACGAACCTCGGGCGAGCGCCCCTCGCCGAGGCTGCCCTCGAGCGCGTCCAGGAGGTCGGCCGCGGCTACTCGAACCTCGAGTACGACGTCCAGGCCGGAGCGCGCGGCTCGCGCCAGGACCACGTGGCCGCGGCTCTGCGCCGCCTAACCGGCGCCGAGGCGGCGCTCGTCGTCAACAACAACGCAGCGGCGGTACTGCTCGCGCTTGCGGCGCTGGCCGAAGGGCGCGAGGTGATCGTCTCGCGCGGAGAGCTGATCGAGATCGGCGACGGCTTCCGGATCCCGGACGTGCTCGCGCGGTCCGGCGCCCGCCTGGTCGAGGTCGGGACGACGAACCGCACGCGCGCGGCCGACTTCGAGCGTGCGATCGGGCCCGAGGCCGCCGTGCTGCTGCGCGTGCACCAGTCGAACTTCCGGCAGGTCGGCTTCACGGAGCTGCCGTCGGTGGCGGAGCTTGCGCGCGTCGCGGAGCGCCACGAGCTGCCGCTCGTGGACGACCTCGGCTCGGGCGTGATCGCGCAGGTCGAGGACGAGCCCTCTGTCGCCGAGAGCCTCGCCGCCGGCGCCGACCTCGTCTGCTTCTCGGGCGACAAGCTGCTCGGAGGGCCGCAGGCCGGGATCGTCGTCGGGCGGGCGGACCTCGTCGAGCGCCTGCGACGACATCCGCTGCAGCGAGCGGTGCGGGTGGACAAGCTGACGATCGCCGCCCTCGCAGGGACGCTCACGCTCTACCTCGACCCTGACGCAGCCGCGCAGGCCGTGCCCGTGCTGCGCATGGTCAAGGAGGACGTCGAGCAGGTGCGGGCGCGCGCGCAGCGGCTCGCGGACCTCGTCGGCGGCGAGGTCGAGGAGACGATTGCCCGCGTCGGCGGCGGCGCCTTGCCCCTCGCTCAGCTCCCGAGCTACGCGTGCGCCGTGGAGGAGGAGCTCGCGGTGCCGCTCCGACTCGGCGAGCCGCCGGTGATCGGCGTCGTCCGCGACGGCAAGTTGCTTCTGGATTGCAGGACGCTGAGCGACGACGAGCTCCCGGACGTGGCCAGCACCGTCACGTCCACGCGGGCGAGGCCCGCTAGGTAGCCCAACCTCCTCCCCACCTCGAGGCTAGCGAGCAAAATCGCGCGCGTGGGTGACCGAAGTGCACCGAGTCTGTGCGTGGGCACGGCCGGCCACGTCGACCACGGCAAGACGTGGCTCGTGCGGGCACTGACCGGCAAGGACACCGACCGGCTGCCCGAGGAGAAGCAGCGCGGGATCTCCATCGACCTCGGCTACGCGCCGCTCGACCTTCCCGACGGGCGCCGGCTCTCGCTGATCGACGTGCCCGGCCACGACCGCTTCGTGCGGAACATGGTCGCGGGCGCGACCGGGATCGACTTCGTCCGGCTCGTCGTCGACGCGACGGAAGGGCCGCGGCCGCAGACGCACGAGCACCTCGCGATCCTGCGGCTGCTCGGCATCCAGGACGGCGTCGTCGCCGTGACGAAAGCGGATGCCGTGGACGCGGAGCAAGTCGAGGCCGTCGTCGCGGAGGCCCACGACCTCGTCCCCGGCGCCGAGGTCGTCGCGGACAGCGCCGCGACGGAGGCCGGTCTCGACGAGCTGCGGGCCGCACTGGCGCGCGCCGCCGACCGCCGGGAAC
>JBKPFD010000060.1:0-4433 GCA_046729155.1 Actinomycetota bacterium | reverse complement strand
CTTCAAGCCGCTCGGCTCGTACGCCTTCGAGCATCCGACGGGCACCGGTCCGTTCCGGTTCGTCTCGTGGAAGGTCGGCGAGAAGCTCGAGCTGGCCGAGTACAAGGGCTACAAGGGTGACAACAAGGCGAAGCTCGCCCGCGTGATCATCCGCCCGATCTCGACAGCGACCGGCCGGCTCCAGGCGCTTCAGTCCGGCGAGGTCAACGCGTACGACCTAGCCGACCCGGCTCACCTGAGCACGATCAGGTCGAACTCGAGCCTGAAGGTCGTCAACCGTCCGCCGTTCAACGTCGCGTACGTGACGATCAACGCCGCGAAGCCGCCGATGGACAAGCTGAACGTTCGCAAGGCGGTTGCGTACGGTCTCGATCGGAACCGGGTCATTCAGTCCTTCTACGCGGGTCGCGCTACGGTCGCGCATGAGTTCATGCCGCCGGGCCTGCTCGGCTACGAGCCGAACGTCCCGAAGTACCCGTTCAACCCTGAGCGGGCGAAGTCGCTTCTCCGCGCCGCAGGATTGACGCTGCCCGTCGAGATCGACTTCTGGTACCCGACCAACATCTCGCGGCCATACATGCCCAACCCGAAGCTGAACTTCGAGGCGTTCGCGGCCAGCCTCGAGCAGTCGGGGTTCAAGGTCAACGCCCACAGCGCACCCTGGCGGCCGGACTACGTCGCCAAGGTCAACGAGGGCTCGGCCGGGCACCTGAACCTGATCGGTTGGTCGGGCGACTACGGCGACCCGGACAACTTCGTGGGCACCTTCTTCCAGGACTACAACCCGCAGTTCGGCTTCCGCAACGCAAGGATCACGAACCTGCTGAACCGCGGTGAGGCCGAGTTCAACCTGAAGAAGCGGGCGGCCATCTACAAGGCCGTCAACAAGGAGATCATGAGGTTCGTGCCGGGCGTCCCGTACGCCCACACGCGCCCCGCTCTCGGCATGCAGAAGCGGGTGCAGAACTACATCGCGAGCCCGACCGGGAGCGACAGGTTCTTCCCGGTCTCGCTCGGAGGACAGTAGGAGTCAACGAACCGAGTTAGCCGGCGGACGACCTGATGCTGCGTTACGTCGTCCGCCGGCTGCTCCTTCTCGCCCCGATCCTCTTCGGCCTCTCCGTCCTCGTCTTCTTCTGGGTGAGGGCGCTGCCCGGGACCCCGGCCGAGTCACTGCTCGGCGAGCGGGCGACGCCCGAGCTCGTCCAGGCCTACAAGGAGCGGTACGGGCTCAACGACCCGATCTACAAGCAGTACGGGAGCCAGGTGAAGAGCTGGGCCGGGGGCGACCTCGGCACGTCCGTCGCCACGCACCGTCCCGTCACGGACGAGATCAAGGACCGGTTTCCCGCCACGATGGAGTTGGCGATCTTCGCCCTGATCTTCGCCGTCTCGATCGGCGTCCCGCTCGGCTTCATCGCGGCGAAGAAGTACGGGAGCATCATCGACCACGCGAGCCTGCTCATCTCGCTGATCGGGATCTCGATCCCGGTCTTCGTGCTCGGGATCATCCTCAAGTACATCTTCTCGGTGCGCCTCGGCTGGTTACCCGGCACCGGCCGCATCGACGTCACGATCACCGTCGAGCACCCCACGGGCTTCTACACCCTGGACGCGATCATCACGCGCGACTGGGCGACGCTCTGGGACGTGATCAAGCACCTGATCCTGCCGGCGATCGCCCTCGGCTCGATCCCGCTCGCGATCATCGCCCGCATCACGCGGGCGTCCGTGCTCGACGTGCAGAACGAGGACTACGTACGGACGGCTCGGGCGAAGGGGCTGACGCCCGTGGTCGTCGACCGCCGGCACGTGCTGCGGAACGCGGCGCTGCCCATCTCGACGATCATCGGCCTCCAGGTCGGGCTGCTGCTCTCCGGCGCCGTGCTGACGGAGACCGTCTTCTCGTATCCGGGGATGGGGCGCTGGCTGGCGGAGGCGATCTTCAACCGCGACTACTCCGTGCTCCAGGGCGGGATCCTCTTCGTCGCCTTCGTCTTCGTCTTCGTCAACCTCGCCGTCGACATCATCTACGCACTGATCAACCCGAGGATCCGCTACTCATGAGTGTCGCCGAAGTCGAAGCCCGAGAGATCGAGCTCGACGCGCCGAGCGGCCTCTGGAGCGAGGCCGGCAGGCGTCTGATCCGGAACCCCGGCGCGATCGTCGGGTTCATCTTCATAGGCATCCTCATTTTCGCCGCGATCTTCGCACCGCTCGTCGCGCCGCACGACCCGCTCGAGCAAGGCCTCAGGGGCGGCCTGCTGAAGCCCGAAGGCCCGTCGAGCGAGTACTGGTTCGGCCTCGACCGGCTTGGCCGCGACCAGTTCAGCCGTGTCGTCTACGGCGCCCGGTACACGCTGCTGATCGGCGTCTTCGCCGTCGCGATCGGTCTGTCGATCGGAATGCTGATCGGCGCGATCGCCGGCTTCTTCGGCGGGTTCGTCGACTCAGTGCTCATGCGCTGCATGGACGTGATGCTCGCGATTCCCGGCCTCCTGCTCGCGATCGGCATCGCGGCGATGCTCGGGCCGGGCCTGAAGCAGGTGATCATCGCCGTCGGTGTCGCGCAGATCCCGATCTTCGCCCGGCTCTTACGCGGCTCGATCCTCGCCCAACGTGACAGCGACTTCGCGCTCGCCGCACGCGCCGTGGGCGTGCGCCGCTGGACGATCCTCGGCTCGCACATCCTCCCGAACTCGCTCTCGCCCGTGATCGTGCAGGCGACGCTCGTGCTCGCCACGGCGATCATCGACGTCGCGGGACTGGGCTTTCTCGGCCTGGGGCCGCAGGATCCGTCGACGCCGGAGTGGGGGACGATGCTGACCGACGCGAACGAGTACCTCCAGGTCTTCCCCTGGCTCGCGATCATCCCCGGGCTCGCGATCATCATCTCCGTCCTCGGCTTCAACCTGATCGGCGACGGGTTGCGCGAGGCTCTTGACCCGAGGTTCCGTGGCCGAGCGTGATGCGCTCTTAGCGGTCGAGGACTTGCGGGTCGAGTTCTGGACGAGCCGCGGGAATATCTACGCCGTCAACGGTGTGTCGTTCGACATCGCGGCGGGCGAGACGCTCGGCATCGTCGGCGAGTCCGGCTGCGGCAAGAGCGTCACCTCTCTGGCGCTCCTCGGGTTGCTTCCGCGCGCGGGCCGCGTTCGCACCGGCCACGCTATCTTCGGCGGGCAAGACCTCCTGAAGCTCTCCGACCGGGAGCTGCGCAAGGTGCGCGGGCGGGAGATCGCGATGATCTTCCAGGACCCGATGACGAGCCTGAACCCGGTGCTCACGATCGGGCGGCAGCTCCGCGAGGCGCTCGAGACGCACTTCGACATGAAGCGCAAGGAGGCGAACGCGCGTGCGGCCGAGCTCCTCGACCGCGTCGGCATTCCGAGCGCGAACAAACGCATCCGCGACTACCCGCACCAGTTCTCCGGGGGGATGCGGCAGCGGGCGATGATCGCGATGGCCCTCGCGTGCAGGCCGAAGTTGCTGATCGCCGACGAGCCGACCACGGCTCTCGACGTGACGATCCAGGCGCAGGTCCTCGACATCCTTCGTGAGCTGATCGCTGAGGAGAACGCGGCGTTGATCCTGATCACGCACGACCTCGGCGTCGTCGCCGGCATGTGCGAGCGCGTGAACGTGATGTACGCCGGGATGTTCATGGAGACGGGCTCCGCCGAGCAGCTGTTCGCGCGGCCGCGGCACCCGTACACGCTCGGGTTGCTGCAGTCGATCCCGCGCCTCGACGCGGCGCGCAAGTCGAAGCTCCAGCCGATCCACGGCAACCCACGCGACATGCTCCGGCCGCCGGCGGCATGTCCGTTCCAGCCGCGCTGCCGCTACGAGGTCGAAGCGTCGAGCCAGGAGGTGCCGCCGCTCGTGGAGATCGAGCCCGGGCCTCAGGTTGCCTGCTTCAACCCCGTGCCCGAGGACGAGTGGCAGAAGCTGCGCGAGGAGGTCGTCGCGTCGTGAGCGCCAACGGCTCGCTGGTTCGGCTGGAGAACCTCAAGATCTATTTCCCGATCAAGAGCGGGGTCGTCCTCGACAGGCACGTGGGGGATATCAAGGCGGTCGATGACGTCAGCTTTGAGATCGAGCGCGGCGAGACGCTCGGCTTGGTCGGCGAATCGGGATGCGGCAAGTCGACGGTCGGCCGCGCGATCCTGCGGCTCTACAAGCCGACCGCCGGCAAGGTGATCTTCGACGGCCAGGACATCTCTGAGCTCGGCGAGGAGGAGCTGCGGCCGCTGCGACGTCGTATGCAGATGGTCTTCCAGGATCCGTACGCCTCGCTCAATCCGCGTCACAGCGTCGGTCGGATCGTCGGCGAGCCCCTCCGCACGCACGGGCTGGCGGGCCGGCGGCAGGCGGCTGGGCAGGTGCGCGAGCTGCTGCAGATCGTCGGGCTCCCTGCCGACGCGGCGACGCGC
>JBKPFD010000059.1:0-2471 GCA_046729155.1 Actinomycetota bacterium | reverse complement strand
GAGCCGGTGACGGAGCAGACCACGATGGTGTCGAAGAAGACGCCGAGCTCGCGCTCCTGCTCGGCCACCTCGTCCGCCCAGCGGGCAAAGCCGAGCCCGCCGAGCGGGTGGTCGGAGGCGCCGGCCGGAATGGCGTAGGGCTTGCCGCCGCTGTCCTCGACGGATGCGAGCGCGTCTTCCCAGCTCCTCCGGATCCCGATGTCGAACCCGGACGGGTCGAGCCGCACGTGGGCACCCATGATCCGCGAGAGGAGGATGTTGCCGACCTTGTCGTAGACGACGTCCGGCCATTCCACCCAGTGCTCTTGCACCAGGACGCAACGAAGACCGAGTCTCGCGGCGACGGCCGCGACCTGTCGCGTGTGATTCGACTGCACGCCGCCGATCGAGACGAGCGTGTCGCACCCCTGCGCGAGCGCGTCCGCGGCGAGGTACTCGAGCTTTCGCACCTTGTTGCCGCCGTACGCGAGACCCGAGTTGCAGTCCTCGCGTTTCGCCCAGATGTCGACGTGGCCGCCAAGGTGCTCGCTCAGGCGCTCGAGCCGGTGAACCGGCGACGGCCCAAAGAGGAGCGGGACACGATCGAAGCGCTCGCCACCCACGGCGCGCGATCCTAGACGGCCGCCGCTCGCCGACGGGCGGGGGTTCCGACCGAGTAGCAGTCACGAGCCGAGAGCAGCCGTGGCCGAATGATCAGAATGACGGCGCATGATTCGGGTCGAGGCAGCTCATCGCTACGAGGTGCCTGTCGAGCGCGGCTTCGCGTTCATCACGAACACGGCGAACTGGTCGAAATTCTGGCCAGGTTATGTCCGCCTCGAAGAGGGCTCCCGCTGGGGCGCTAGCGGTGACACAGCACGGCTTGTGACGAGGTTGTTCGGGCGCGAGCGCGAGCTCGCGATGGAGATCAGGACGTTCGAGCCGAACCGGCTCGTGACCTACACCAGCACGCAGCCGGGTCTGCCCGACGCCTACCACGAGCGCCACTTCGAGCCCGACGGTGCCGGATTCGTCTACCGGCTCGTCGTCGAGTACGAGCCGCGTGGCGGGATCGCCGGCTTGTTCGACCGGGTCCTGCTCAGGCGCGGCATCCGACGCGCGTTCGAGCGCACCTTCGTCGCACTGGAGCAGGAACTCGTCGGTACTCACCTGTTGCGGTAACGGCTAGCAGCGGCGACGGGCGGAAGTCATCGGATCTCGAGGAGCCTCCTGCTGAGGGCAGTGTTATTGCTCCTGGAATCCTGGTCTACATGTTCGACTACGTCGCGTACTCGCTGCGCCGCTCAGCGCGCTCGCGGCGGTGCTCTTCCAGGTCGCGGCTCTTAATGCCGGGCGATGCCGTCCGCGACCTCTGCGTCTGTCGCGCGTTTCGGTCGTGCTCCTCCTGACGATCGGCACCGAAGCCTGTAGCGTCCTTAATGCGATTCAGCAGGTCCATGTCCGGCATTTCGCCGGCGGTGGCCTCCGCTCCACGCATGACACCGCCGTTCGACCGCCCGACGGCCGACGCCCGCTTTGCTGCTGCATACACGGCAGCGCCGGCGGCGGGAAGGATCAGCCAGCGGGCGAGACCTCCGGAGCGTTTCCTCTTGCCGTGAACGGCGTCAGACACGTCAGCGACGCGCTCGGCGACTTCCGTTACCTGCTTTGCCAAGTTGTGGGCATCAAAGCCGGGCATCTGGGCAGCCTCCTCCTACTGGCTCGTTCCTTCTAAGTCCCTTCGAGGGCGCCGTTGATCAGCTCCCGACGGCCGATTTCTGGCGGGACGAAGATCGTTGGCCATTCGCGCGGAAATCCTCGATGCGCGCCATCAGCGTCTGATTCATGTCCCCAAACGTTTCGGCCAGAGCATCGGCCTGTGCGCCGATCTCGTCGGAAATCTCCACCAGTCGGTCGAAATCTGCTTTCGACTGAAGCTCATTCTTGAGCTCTCGTACGAGTTGCTCCATCGGAGCAGTGAGTTCCTTCGCATCCTGGAGCTTGGGCACCGCAACCTCCTCATTTCGCTGTCGGTATCTGCTTCCCCGTTGAGGTGCCGAAAAAACACCATTTTGCGCCGACGTGCCTGCGATTTGCACCACGTAGCCGGAACCGCTACTGGCCGCCACCCGCCGGCTTCGTTCGCGCGTCGTCGCCCACGGCGCCAACTCGAACCACGGCGACCACCCGCTTCTTGATGATGACGTTCGTCCTGGTGTCGCGCCGCTCGACAGTTTCGCGTGCGAAGGTCTGCGCTTCCCCGCGGGTGAGGGCCGCGCCTCCATCCATCGTTTCGAGCCTCGCATTCGGCGCGACGTGCGCTCGCAGCGCTCGTGCCGTCAGCCATGCGGTGAGTTCGAAATCGGCTGGGGTCACGAAGACTTCCCGCCGCCGCTCCTGCTAGCCGAACGCGCGGAGCCGCGTTGGGAACCACGCTTCGTTCGGCGAGGGTTCCTCTTTCTCTGCGAAGCGCGGCTGCCTCCCGTTCGGGC
>JBKPFD010000058.1:0-3846 GCA_046729155.1 Actinomycetota bacterium | reverse complement strand
CGCCGCTCGCACGAGCTGCATGCGCTCGGGCCCCGGCGCGGTCAGCGAGTAATAGTAGACCCAGGGGCCGCCGGGGGGAACGCGGCCGGCGGCGAGCCGCCTCGCCGTGGCGAGGTCGGCGCTGAACGGATAGGCGGCGATGTTCGTGTACCCCGGGGAACCGGACGGCAGGTACTGGTCGGTCGGCAGCTTGGCGTACGAACCGTCCAGCGCGACCATGGCTCGCCGGTCGATCGCAAAGTTGACGGCGCGACGCAGCTGCGGGTTGTCGCGGAAGAGCCGGTTGCTCGTGTTCATCGCGATGAAGTCGACGCACTTCGTCGGCCGCACGCGGAAGCGGCCGTCGAGGCCGTACTCGCGGCCCGCCTCGGCAGCCGCCGAGCTCGCCAGGTCCCGAGTGAAGTCGGCCCGGTCGGCCTTGACCTCGCGGTAGCTCGACTCGGAGTCCTGCGCCGTGACGATCCGGACCGCGCCGAGCCGATGCGGACGAGCGCCGCGGTAAAACGGGTTCCGCCGCAGGACGACGAGCCGGTACGGCTCGTAGCCGGCGACGTAGTAGGGGCCGCCCGACGGCAGCGGCCGAGCAGCGTCGACGGCACGGACCTTCTTGCTCCGCGAGAGGCTTGCCGGCAGGGCCTGGAAGAACGGCGCTGCGAGCCTGGCGAGGAAGCTTCCATCGGGTTGCTTCAGCCGGACGATCAGCTTGTTGCCGCGGATGGCGATGCCCCTGGCGTAGAAGCGCTTCCCGTCGCGGACGTCCTGCGCCCCGACGATCCCGTCGACGAAGTCGGACGCGGGCGACCCTCGCAGACCCATCGCGCGGTTCAGCGCGTAGGCGTAGCTCCTCGGCCGAACCGGAGCGCCGTCGCTGAACCGGAACCCCTTGCGGATCGCGAACGTGTACGTCCTTCCGTCCCGGGAGACGGCGAAGCTCGAAGCTCCCTCCGGAACGAGCCGCGAGCCGCGGGGCGTTGGGGCGTCGGGATAGTTGAGGAGCTTGAGCGCGGTCGAGTACTCGATCGCCCAGCTTCGCGTCGTGTACACGAACGACGGATCGATGTCGTCGAGATCGCTGCGCGGGAGCGTGACGAGCAGCGTGCCGCCTGTCTTCAAGCCCGCGGTGCCAGCAGCAGGCGATGTCCAGGCCGCGGCGACCAGGCCCGTGCCGATGACGAGCATTGCCGCGGACAGCCACGATCTCGAGCGCATCTCTTCTACTAGGACCGCCTGCGCGGCCCTCGGGTTAGGACGTCAGTGCGAGCTGCGCGGGTCGAACGCGTCGCGGAGGCCGTCGCCGAGCAGGTTGAACGCGAGCGTCGTCAGCAGCACGGCGAGGCCCGGCCAGAGCATCAGCGTCGGCCGCACCGTGTAGAACTCGACCGAGTCGGCGAGCATGTTTCCCCAGCTCGCGGTCGGCGACTTGATCCCGAGGCCGAGGAACGAGAGGCCCGCCTCGGCGAGCACGAACTGCGCGACGATCAGCGTCGAGTAGACGATCATCGGCGCGACGAGGTGCGGGAGCACGTGCGAGCGGATGATCCGCGAATCACCGGCGCCGACCATGCGCGCGGCCTCGATGTACTCCTTCTCGCGGATCGAGAGCACTTGGGCGCGCATGATCCTGGCCGGATAGAACCAGCCGAAGATGCTGAAGACCAGCACGAGCGTGATCACACCCGGCGCGAAGAGGCCGTTCAGCGTGATCCGGTCCAAGCGCGGCCCGACGGTGGCCGCGAGCGCGATGATGAAGAGCAGCGAGGGGAACGCCATCGTGATCTCGGTCAGGCGCGAGATGATCGTGTCGACGAACCCGCGGTAGTAGCCCGCGGACGCCCCGAGTAAGACGCCGATGAACATCACGAAGAGCGTCGAGAGCACGGCGACCTCGAGTGAGACCTTCGCGCCGTTCAGGATGCGCAGGAACTCGTCACGCCCGAGCCGATCGCTGGCGCCGAGGATGAGCGTCGTGTCCTTCTGGGTGATCGGGTCGGTCACCTTCAGGAAGAGCTCTGCGTTCGGGTTCAGGTCCGGGTCGATCGCCGGCGTGCCGACGAAGATGTGGTTCGGGCCGTGCCCGAGCGCCTCCTCCGCGATCCGCGAGCCGATGAAGGCGGCGAAGATGAGGAAGACGATGAAGGCGAGGCTGAGGATCGCCACCTTGTCTTTTCGGAACCGACGCCAGACCTGCTCCCAGTACCCCCGCGCGCGAACGACTCCCGTCTCGCCCAGCTCGGGGCCGGTCTCGGCAGCGACCGCGGCGCCCAGACCGGCGCCGGAGCCGAGGACGTCGGAGGATTTCTCTCGAGTCGCCACGAGCCTTCGGAAGCATAACGGCGGAGAGCCGCATCTACTCAGACCGGCGTGAGCGCCGATTTGTTAGTGACTACGCGAGCGCGTTGGCGCGGCGCGAAGCGCCTGTACGCGGCGCGCCCCAGGCGCGCCGCGGACCAGTAGAGGGGGTCTGGGGGAACCGGGAGGTTCCCCCGGCTACGCCGAGGTCAAGCCGTGAGCGCGTCAGCGCCGGCGACCACCTCGAGGATCTCCTGCGTGATCTCGGCCTGGCGGGCGCGGTTCATCTGCAGCGTGAGGTAGTCGATCAGCTCGCCCGCGTTCTTCGATGCGTTCCGCATCGCGGTCATCCGCGCTCCCTGCTCGGAGGCCGCGGACTCGAGCAGCGCGCGGTAGAGCTCCGTCTCGACGTAGACGGGCAGCAGGCGCTCCAGGATCTGCTCCGGCTCGGGCTCGTAGATGAAGTCGCCGAGCAGCGCGCGGTCGTGCTCGTCGTCGCCGCTCTCGAGCACCTGCTCGAGGATCGGGAGCACCTCCTGGCGAACGACGCGCTGCGTGAGTGCCGACTCGAAGTGGTTGTAGATTACGAAGACCTGGTCGACGTCCTGCTCGGAGTAGAGCTCGGCGAGCCGGTGCGCGATCGCCTGGGCGTCGTGGTAGCGCGGGCTGTCGCTGAAGCCGGTCCACGCCTGCGTGACGTCGTACCGCCGGAAGCGCAGCGTCGACGCGCCCTTCTTCCCGGCGACGAGCCAGCGGACTTCCGTGCCCGCCCCGCGCAGCTCACGCTCGAGGCTGAACGCCTCGCGCAGGATCTGCGCGTTGAAGGGCCCGGCCAGGCCGCGGTCGCCGGTCAGCGGGATGATCGCGGCGCGCGAGACGTCGCGTCGCTGGAGGAGCGGTAGGCCGCGGACGGAGGCGCTGGCGCGCGCCGTGCCGACCATGAGCTCTTGCATGCGCTCGGCGTAGGGCCGCATCGCCTCGATGCGCGCCTGTGCGCGGCGGAGCTTCGCCGCGGCCACGAGCTCCATCGCGCGCGTGATCTTGCGCGTGTTCCGGACCGAGCGGATCCGGCGCTTGATGTCCTGGACGGACGCCACTACGGCATCGCTTGCGGTGCCGTTTTCAGGACGCGCGAGCTTGGCTTGCGCGTCCGTCTGAAATGACCGGTCGACACGAGGGGGTTCACCACAGACGCACTCAGGACGTTGCGGCCCCGACCGGCGCCGGCTCCTCGACGTAGAAGCGCTGCTTGAAGTGCTCGAGCTCCTGGTTCAGCTTCTCCGCGAGCTCGTCCGAGAGGTCGCCGGTCTCGCGGATCTCCTTGGAGATTGCGTCCTCGTTCCGCAGGTGCTCGCGGAGCTCCTCCTGGAATCGCGGCACCTCCGAGACCGGGATGTCGTCGAGGAAGCCGTTGATCCCGGCGTAGATCGAGACGACCTGCTCCTCCATCGGCCAAGGCTGGTACTGCGGCTGGTTAAGCGTCGCGACCATGCGCTCGCCACGCGCGAGCGTCCTCTGCGTCTCGGGATCGAGCTCGGAGCCGAACTGGGCGAAGGC
>JBKPFD010000057.1:0-10689 GCA_046729155.1 Actinomycetota bacterium | reverse complement strand
ACGCAAGAGAACGTCGGCCGCGCGTCCTTCGCGTTCCTCGTCACGAACTAGCCGGGTACTTCACGAGGAAGGCGAGCCCCGGGCCGATGTGCACGGGCGTCCGGCCCTGCTCGGCGGCGAACTCGCGGAAGGCGGCCGTCGAGTTGACGTCGTCCGAGATCAGCGCACCGGCGTCACGCAGCGCCGGCCAGGCGGCGTTGTACTCGTACGACTTGCACTCGTAGGAGTGCTCGCTGTCGTGCATGAAGGTGTCGATGGTGCCGACGCGCGCGAGCACCTTCGGCAGCTCCTCCTGGCTGCGGCCGAGAACCAGCGTCCAGGGCTCGCGGAGCAGGTCCGGGATCAGCCAGCCGGGCTCCTTTCCCGGCGGGAACCCGGTGCGCCCCTTGCCCTTGTAGAACGCCCCGGCCTCGTACTCGCGGCCGACCTCGCGCGGCAGGTCGATCGATTAGAGCCCGCCCGAGCCGTTTCGCTGCAGGGCGAGGAGCGAGAAGGCGGTCGAGAAGCCGTTCGCGACTCCGGTCTCGACGGCGACGCGCGGCTGGAGCTTGCGCAGGATCGAGTAGAGGTAGATCCCCTCGCGCGGCTCGATCGCGCCGAGCGTCGTCGGCGACCCCTGCTCGCCCAGGTCGGCCCCCGTCGCTTGGAACTCCCGCCCTTTCGCGCGCAGGTGCTCGATGAGCCCGCTCTCTTCCACCTCGCGCGTGTACTGCGCCAGCTCCTGGCCGTCGCCGAGGAAGGACGAGACGAAGTCGCGGCGGACCCGCTCGGCGCGGAGCAGATCACCGGGGTGGAGAGCCGCGCGGACGGCTCGCCGCACGGGCACGGGTGTCACCTTGCGGAGGACGCTCTTGACCACCGGCGGGCGATTCTACGGACGGGTGACTCGGTAGAGGACGAAGCGCCCGTCCTCGTACGCCCGCGGCAGCTGCAGCGGCAGGTTGAAGCGCCGCTTCGCGATCACGATCCAGCCCGCGCCGTAGCCCCTCGGGATCCGCACGTTCCGCGTGCGGAAGAATTCGATCACGTCCTTGCGGCGCTCGTACGGGCGGTTGTTGGTCGTGTCGGCGACGTGCGCCGGCGGTGCAGCGGCGACGTGGACCGGTGCATACGCGGCGATGCGGTAGCTCGTGGCCAGGTCCGAGAAGACCGTGCCGCCCGGCGGGACCCGCGTGCGCAGCGCGTCGACGAGGCCAGGCGTGACGGCGTAGCGGTCCGGCGGATCGCGCTGGATGTAGTCGAAGCCCGCGACTGCAATCGGCGCCGCGAAGGCGATCGCCGCGGCCGCGACCCACGCGGGCGCCGCCTCGCCGAAATCCCGCCGCACGACCGCGGCCACGATCAACCCGGCGGCCGCTGCCGCGAACGCGACCCACACGACCCAGACAGGCCCACCGACGACGAGCCGGTAAGAGAACTCGCCCGGGTACTCGAGCTGGAGGGCGGCGCCCGCTCCGAAGGCTGCGAGGCAGCCGGCGAGGCCGAAGCGTCCGACCAACGTCGCGGCGCCGGCGAGCGCGAACGGGAGCGGCAGGAACGCGGTTAGGCGCCGGGACTGTGACAGCGAGACAGCGTCCGACAGAGCGTCGAACACCGGCGGTGCGAGCAGCACAGCGAGCACCGCGAGCGTGCCGCCCAGCACGTAGGCGGCGAACCGCTGCCGGCCGGCGAGGGCCGCGAGCGGCACCGCGAGCAGCCCGGCGACGGCGACCGCCCCGCCGCGCGAGATCATCTCCGGAGCGAGCCGCAGCCAGCCGTCGACGACATCGACCTGGCCCGCGTAGTGCGCGAGCGAGCGGGCATGTTCCGCCGCGTCCGGGTCGTGCGACGCGGTCTTCTCCACGAGCGGCCTCAGCCAGAGGGCGAAGAGCGCCGCAGGCGCGAGGATGGCGACGAGCGCTCCCCCGATGCGCAGGCCCTCTCGCCACCGCTCCGGCGCGAGCACGAGGCGCGCGACGAGGAACCCGGCCAGCGGGACCGCGACGAAGAACGTGTAGGTCGGATGGACGGCAGCGATCGACAGCGACGCAGCCGCGAGCGCGAGCAGGTGGCGCCACCTGCCCTCGTGCACGAGCGTGAAGACGATCGCGAGCAGGGCCGGCGTGAGCAGCGCCCGCGAGGCCGTCGGCGGCAGCGCGAGGAAGTCGAAGGAGCCCGTCCCGGCGCGCGCAAAGCCGAGGAGCGCCGCCTGCGCGACGGCGACCGCGATCCCCGCGCCCCACGACCGGAACAGCGCCGCCCCTGCCGCATAGGCCAGGAGGAGGGCGAGCGGAGTGAGGATCGCGGGCAGGTGCAGCATGACCGTCGCCGCGTCGACGCCGGCCAGCTTCGCGATCGCGGCGAGGGCCGCGTGCCAGAGCGGAAACGCGTAGCCGGGGTGCGCGTCGCCGTCGTGGAACTCGTTGACCGAGTCGATCGACGACAGCTCATGGAGCGTCGCGAGCTTCGTCACGCGCCCGAGGTGGAAGAGCGCGTCGCCCTGGATCGCGTTCGACGACCACCAGACGGCACCGGCGAAGACCGCGCCGGCGGCGAGCACGCCCGTCCCGCCCCACGCGTGCGTCCTTGCGAGCGGAACGGGCGAGCGCAGCAGCGCCGGGGCGAGCGCGATGCCCGAGGCGACCGCGACGGCGACGAGCGTCGTCTCGATCGAGCCGTCGACCGCGAACGTGAGCGCGAGCGCGGCGAAGAGCACGCCGAGGCTGCCCGCGAGCGCACCGGCGACCGAAGCGCTGACGGCGGCAGGCCGGCCGAGCGCCCGGAGGATGATCGCGCCCGGCACGAGCAGAACGCACGCCGTGGCCGCGGCGAGGCGTACGGCGAGTGCAACCCCCTCGGCCGGCAGAAGCCGAGCGAGGCCGAGCAAGGCGGGCGCGGCGAGGACGAGCCCCAGGAAGAGGAACGACCCCGCGAGCCGGCCCAGGCCCGCGCGGTAGAGGCGCATGCTGGGGGTCACGGCAACCATGCGTCCGCTTCCTCCGCCAGCTGCGCCGCTGGGATGCACACCCCACCGCGTGCGCGAACGTACTCGATGAACCTCCGGTAGAGGCGGTCCCAGCCCGGGTGCAGCGCCGAGTCCCACTGCTCCGAGTGCCAGAGGACGGCGAAGCCGCCGCCGTTCTCGGCAGCCCAGTCGACGAGCGCGCCCAGCTGCATCGCGGCCTCGCGCGCGCTGAGGTTCAGATACCGCTCTTCGCCGAGAGTCACGTCCATCGCGGCGAGCGGCACCTCGACGAGCCGGACGGGCTGTTCACGGTCGAAGTCCCACGGACGGAAAGGGTGCGCGATTCCGGCGCGGAAGCCCGGCTGGTCGGCAAAGCCGAGCGTCGAGTCGTACATGAAGCCGAGGCTCTCGAGCGCGGCCAGGTTCGTGTGCGGATCGAGCCGCAGGAAGTGGTAGCGCTGCCCTCGCACCTCGCCGGCGAGCGCCTCGAGCTTCCGCTTCTCCGCCGCCAGGCGATCCGCGCGGTCGGCAGCAGAGTAGCTCCCGTGGAGCGCGACCTCGGCGCCGCCGGCGAGCAGCGTCTCGACGAGGCGCGGCCGAATGCGCTCGTACGTCTCGCCGGCAGGGCCGTCGAGCGGGTGGTCGTGGGCCGCCATCACGAAGAACGTCGACGTGGCGCCGAAGCGCCGCTCGTCGCGGAGGATCCGCTCGAAGCTCCAGTACGGGTCGGAGCGCCGCACGCGGTGGAGCGGGACCGCGGCGAGGCCACGCGCCTCGCGCAGGGCCGGGCGCAGGCGACGCGCGAGCACGGCCGCTTTCGCGCGCGCGGCTGCGCCGCGGACGCCGAGGCGCGTCCCTTTCCAGGGCGTGTCGACGTCGTGGGTGAGCGCGACCGCGAAGCGGGCACCCGCCCAGCGAGGCGCGTCGAGCTTCAGCTTCCGGCGAAGGCGGTCGAGCGGCGGGTCGAGCGGGTCGAGGCCCGACGATGCCGCGCGAAACCGATCGTGCTCGTCCCGAGCGCCGTTCCGCTCCTCGACGCGCGCGAGATGGAAGAAGGCCTCGGCAAGGTCGTCGCCTTCCGGCCGCTCACCGCGTTCGACCTGCGCCCACGCTTCCTCGCGGTACGGCAGGTCGTCGCCGAAGCCGACGTCGCGCCCCCCGATCGTGTCGAGCACCCACCGCGCCCGCCGATCGACCGACTCGGGGATCAGCGGAGAGCGCCCCTCATCAGCCGCGCGGCGTGGACGAGGCCCGGCTTCGGGTCGCCGAGCGAGAAGACCGCCTCGACGTAGGGCGGTCGCTGGAACGCCGGCCGTTCCCCGGGCAGCAGCGTGATCGCCCAGCGGCGGCGCCGGCCGTTCATCGAGGCCGGCGCAACCTCCTCGCCGGTGAGATCTCGGTACGCGATCACGGGCAGGTCGACCCCGCAGGCGGCCGCCAGGCCGTGCCACTGCCAGAGGCGCGGGTTGACCTCCATCAGCTTGAAGCGCCCGTCCCGTGGATCGCGCTTGAACTCGACCTGCGAGATGCCGTGGAAGCGCAGCTCGCGGAGGAGGCGGAGCCCTGCGTCGACGACCTCCTGCACCCAGACAGCCTCGCCGACTCGACAGGTGCCGATCCCGGGCGGCGTCTGGCGGAGCTTGCGCCCGCAGAAGAGGCCGAGCGGCTCACCGTCCGCGCGCAGGTAGGAGCCGAGGCTGTACAGCTCGTCGTCCCCGCCGGGAACGAGCTCCTGCACCATCGGCTCGAACGGCTCCGCGTCCGCGTACGCGCGCCCGAGGTCGGCGGCGTTCTCGCAGCGGAACGCCTGCTTTCCGAAGCGCCGCTTGAAGCCGACCGGGTGCCGCGGCTTGACGAGCACCGGGTAGCCGAGCTCGTCGCCGGCCGAGCGCGCCTCGCCCGCCGAGACCGGGTAACGGGTCTCGGGCACGTCGACCTTGACGGCGGCCGCGGTCTCGAGCTGGTTCCGCTTGTCCTGGATCCGCTCGAGGACGCTCCACTCCGGGAAGGGGAAGAGGAACCCTTCGAGGCGTTCGCGATGGCGTGCGAGCGCGTTGACCGGCGGGTCGTGCGTCGGGAAGACGACGCCCGGCTCGCCGACGGCGGCGAGACACTCGACGAACCCTTCCTCGTCTGTCGCGGGGTCAGGGCAGCGAAGCGCGTGCGAGTAGCGCGAGCGGAACCCGAGCGCCCCGGCGCGGTGGTCGACGGCGTGGACGCGGATGCCCGCGCGCCCGAGAAGACGGATCGCGGCCAGGCCGTTCACCCAGCCGACGTCGAGAACGTAGGCCGTCATTCGCCCGATTCTAGGAGCGTCCGGACGCCGCCCGACCGCAGCCAGCGCGCCGTCTCACGGTAAGCGCGTCCGCGGGGCCCGCGGAAGACGAGCCCGCGGAGCCGCAGCGCGACGAGCATCACACGGCGGGCCCGCTCGGCCTCGCGCGCGCCGCGATGCTTGAGCAGGAAGCGGAGATGCCCGCGGACGAGGTGCCTGAACTTGGCCGGGTCCGCCGACGAGGTGAGCACGTGGGCAACCTCCGCGCCGGGATAGAAGAGCACCTTCCAGCCGGCCTGCCGGAAGCGGTAGCACCAGTCGACCTCCTCGCTCATGAGGAAGAAGTCCTCGTCGAAGCCACCGACGGCCTCGTACGCCTCGCGACGGACGAGCAGGCACGCGCCGCCGAGGAACTCCGCCTCGCGCACAGACTCGTGGTCGAAGCCGGCGCCGTAGAACGCGTTCAGCAGGTGCGAACGCGGCGCGAGCTTGCGCAGGAAGAAGTACTCGGTCGCGATCCGCCACGCGCTGGGGTAACCGCGCACCGAGCGCTGCAGCGTGCCGTCGGGATTGAGCAGTTTCGGGCCGACGACGGCGGCCTCCGGGTGCTGCTCGGCGAATGCGACGAGCCTCTCGACGGCGTCATCGAGCGCCCATGCGTCGGCGTTCAGGAGCAGGAAGTAGTCGCCCGAGGCGACGCGCATGCCGGTGTTGTTGCCGGCCCCGAAGCCGAGGTTGTCCTGCTCGACGACCCGGGCCTTCGGAAACCGCTCCCGGACGAGCTCGACCGTGCCGTCGGTCGAGCCGTGGTCGACCACGATCGTCTCGTAGCCGCGCACGCTCTCGAGGCTGCGCTCGAGGAGCGGCAGGGCGTTCAGCGTGACGACGACGACGGAGACGTCGGTCATCAGCCCGCGCGGCGCTCGCGCAGCCAGCTGTCGAGCGTGCTCTGCAGCTCCGGCACGAAGCCGCCCCCGCCGCACTGCTGCAACGCGTGGTCCGTGTCCGGGAAGACGCGGATGTCGAAGTCCTTCCCGGCTTCGCGCAGCCGGCGGAGGACGACGAGGTCCTTCTGGACCGGCTGGCTCATGTCGTTCGCGCCGTACAGCCAGAGCACCGGGATCTCGAGGCGGCCGAGGTACGGACGCGGGTCGAACTCGGATGGCTTTGCCTCCCGGAGGAGCTTCGACACGAGCGCCGGCGGGCTGCTCGGCGTGCAGCCGATGTCGCCGGTCAGGCCGCTGTAGAGGCCCTCTTCGCCGACGCTGACCGCCGAGCCCGAGAGGACGACCGCGAACGAGACGTGGTCGGACTTCGTCGCCGCGACCGGGACGATCCAGCCGCCCTGGCTGAGCCCGAGCAGCCCGATCGCGTCGTCGTCGATGTCATCACGGGTGCGGAGAGCGTCGACCGCTGCAAGGACGTCGTCGGCGAGCAGGTCGAAGTCGAGCGGGCAGCACCTCCCCTGCGACCGCCCTACGCCGCGCTTGTCGAAGGCTAGGACAGCGTAGCCCCGGTCGAGCAGGCCGAAGTAGTAAGGCGCCGCCGTGTCGCGGGCCTCCTCTCCACTGCCGTGCACCCAGACGAGGGCGGGGTGCTTGCCCTCGGCACTCGGCACCTGCAGCGTCCCCGAAAGCCTGGCCCCGTGGCTCTCGAACGTGACCTCGACCTCGCGGGTGTCGCCCAGCTCCTGCGTCTCGCCGAAGCGCGCGGAGCTCTCGTCGTCGCCTCCGGCGCAGGCGATGCAGGCCACGGACAGAGCTGCGAGCAGGACGGCCCTAGCCATGGTCGACGCGCGGCCGCCCCGGCCCCCGCAAGCCTTCCCACGCGAGGATCACGCCGCCGGGCAACGCCATCGTGATCGTGACGAGGAAGAAGACGAACCCGGCCGCGAAAGCCTCGTCGGCGCCCACTCCGAGGTTGCCGAGGAAGCTGACGAAGAACGACTCGCGCACCGCGAAGCCGTTGATCGTGAAGGGCACGAGCATGACCAGGAACAGGAGGGGGCCCATCACGTAGTACGGCCGCGGCGAGAGGTCGATGCCGACCGCCTCGCCGCTCGCCCAGATCGCGAGCACACGCACAGACTGAATCGCGATCGTCAGCGCGAAGACGGCGCAGAGAAGGCCCGCGTGCCGCCGGTACGCGTGCAGCGCCGAGTACAGCCCGACGGCGAGCCGGTCGAGCCGAACGGCCGCGAGCAGTGGACGGAACCGCGCGAGCAGCGGGCGGACACGACGCGAGAAGACGAGCACGCCCGCTACGACGGTGCCGACGACGAAGATCCCCTCGAGCCAGAGGTAGGCGCCGACGTCGTACTCGCCGACCGCGAGCAGGAAGCCGACGGCCGCGAGGACGAGGGTCGCCGCCCCGCCGAGCGCTCGTTCCAGCAGCACCGAGGCCGCAGCCGTCCCGCCGTGGCCGGCATGTCGGCGGGCGGTCTCGTAGATGCGGACCGCGTCGCCGCCGACCGAGGTGGGCAGGATCTGCCCCGCCGCGTACGAGACGAAGTACGCGCGCGTCAGCCAGCCGAGCCGGTCGTCGACGCCCCGCGCGCGCAAGAGCCGCTGCCAGCGCCAGGCCATGGGCCAGAGGGTCACGGTCATCAGCGCGACGGCGAGCGCGAACCAGGCGGGATCCGAGTCGGCGAGGACGTCGATCGTCCGCGAGAGGTCGATCTTCCAGATCAGATAGGCGGTGCAGGCGCCCGTGACGACGAGCGTGAGCGCGACCCGGAGGCGGCGGCTCATCTCAGCGCGGCGTGGACCCGGCGCAGCGCGGCGACAACGTCGGCGATGTCCCCGTCCGAGTGCGCCGGCGAGAGCGGCAGCGAAAAGATCTCGTCGCCCGCGCGCTCCGCGACCGGCAGCGGCGGCTGCTCCGGGAAGCGCTCGCGGTACGCCGTGAGCGTGTGCACGGGCAGGAAATGGATGCTCGTAGCGATGTTCTCCTCGGCGAGGCGCGCGCGGTAATCGTCGCGAGTGCCACCGGCGCGCTCTGGATCGACGCGGACGACGTAGAGGTGGAGCGCGTGCGTGTCGCGCGGGTCGCGCGCGAGCGTCTCGAGGCCGTCGAGCTCGGCGAGCGCCGCGTCGTACGCGGCGAACTGCCGCTCGCGGATCTCGCGGTGCCGCCCGATCTTGCCGAGCTGGACGAGCGCGATCGACGCCAAGACGTCGGAGAGGTTCGCCTTGTAGCCGGGCACGACGACGTCGTAGAGCGAGCCGTCGGCGCGCCGCATGATGCGCAGGTCGTTGATCCTCTCGGCGATCCGCGAGTCGTTCGTCGAGATCAGGCCGCCCTCGCCGGCGGCGATGTTCTTCGTCGCGTAGAGCGAGAAGCACGTGAGCTCCGAGATCGTCCCGATCTTGCGGCCGCGGTAGGTGCTTTCGGCCGCGTGCGCGGCGTCCTCGACGATCGGCAGGCCGAGCTCGATCAGCGGGTCCATGTCGCAGGGCTGCCCGGCGAGGTGCACCGGCACGAGCGCCTTCGTCCTCTCCGTGACGACCTCGGCGACGCGGGCCGGGTCGATGTTGAGATCGGAGTCGCGCACGTCGGCGAAGACCGGCTTCGCGCCGGCATGGATGATCACGTTCCCGGTTGCAGGCCAGGTGATCGGGCTCGTGATCACCTCGTCGCCGGGACCGACACCGAGAGCCAGCAGCGACAGGTGGAGCGCGGCGGTGCCCGAGGCGACTGCGAGCACGTGCTCGGCGCCGACGTAATCGGCAAAGCGCTGCTCGAGCTCCGCGGTGCGCGGGCCGGTCGTCAGCCAGCCGGAGCGCAGCGTCTCGGCGACGGCCTCGATCTCCTCGTCGCCGATCGCCGGCGGCTGGAAGCCGAGCATCGTCGTTCGCCTCCTCTCAGACGAGAGCTCTTGCGCCACTGACCTGAAAGCGTATGAGAGAGGCGGCCTGGTCGGCCCGCTCGAGGGCCTGGTCGCGGCTCTCGCCGACCGCCAGCACCGCCCCCGCCCGGTCGGCGCCGCGCAGGAACGGGCCGAAGACGTGCCCCGGCTCGCGGTAGACGCGGACGTCGAGGACGCCCTCCTGGCCGCGCGCCTCGTCGACGCCCTCGACCGCGCTCAGCTCGCCTTCGGGCGGGACGAGGAAGCGCACGCACGCGCCCCCGGCCTCCGGGACGGCGCGCACCGCGGCCGACCAGATCGGGTCGCCGATCGCCGCGTCGATCGCGAGGCCGTTGAGGTCGACACCGAGCGCCGCGTGCACGAGCTCAGCGTCGTGGCCTCCCCCGAGCCGCGCCGCGAGCTCCATCACCTGTGGCCCGTCCGGCCCGACGCGAAGCTGCGTGTACGTCGGCCCGTTCTCGATCCCGAGCGCCTCGGCGGCCCGTCGGGCGACATCGACAGCGTTCTGGCCCGCAGCCTCGGCGAGCCAGACATGCGCCAGGGCGACCCCGAACGCAGGCGGCTCCGCGGTCAGCCTGTCGGTCACCGTCAGGGGATGGAAGTCGCCGCGGACCGAGAACGCGTTGACGGTCACCTCGGGGCCGTCCACGAGCTCCTCGACGAGCGCCGTGCCGCTACGGGACTCGGCGATCGCCTGCCCGATGGCTCCGCGCAGGTCCTCCGGTTCGCGCACGAGCGACAGCCCTTTCTGGCCCTGGCGGTCCGGCGCCTTGACGACGCACGGAAAGCCCAGCTCGTCGTCGGCCTCGCTGACGAGCTTCCAGCGCGGCTGCGGCACGCCCGCCGCGGCCAGGCGCTCACGCTGACGCAGCTTCGAGGTCGCGAGCACAGCCGTAGCCGGGTCGATCGGATGGGGCAGCCGCATCTTTGCGGCGACTCGGGCGGCGATCGCGACCGGCCAGTCGATCCCGGGCGCGATGATCCCGTCGACGCGCTCGGCCTCCGCGAGGCGCTCGATGCCTCGCTCGTCCTCGGTCGAGATGATCGCGCGCCTGTCGGCGTACTGGAGGCCCGGCGCCGCCGGATCGCGGTCGAGCGCGATCACGAAGAGCCCGCGCTCGCGGGCGGCCTGGAGCAGCCCGAGCTGGGCCGGCCCGGCCCCTAGGACGAGAAGACGTTTGCCGGGCGGCGCTCCGGAGCCCTCCACCAGGCCTCATTGTCGCGATACCAGGCGATGGTCTTCTCGAGCCCGTTCTCGAACGACGTGCGCGCCTTCCAGCCGAGCAGGCGCTCCGCCTTCTCGGTCGAGCCGATGTGCCGGTCGACCTGCCCGGGGCGCTCGTCGACGTGCGTCTTCAACTCCGGCGGCTTGCCGAGCATCGCGAGCACCGCCTCGGCGATATCGCAGACCGAGATGTCGATCCCCGTCGCGACGTTGATCACCTCGCCCACGACCAGGTCGTGGTCGGCGGCGATCACCGCCTCGATCGCCTCGGCGTCGTCGTCGACGTAGAGCCAGTCGCGGCTCGCGTGCCCGTCGCCGTGGATCGTCAGAGGCTCGTCGTCGAGCGCCTGTGTGATGAAGCGTGGGATCACCTTCTC
>JBKPFD010000056.1:0-5782 GCA_046729155.1 Actinomycetota bacterium | reverse complement strand
CTTGAACTTCTCGTCGTAGAGGTAGTCGGCGCCAGAAGCCTCGGTCTCGTCGATGCCCTTGCCGGTGCTCTTCGTCTTGCTCGGCTGGCCCTCGAGCCGCTTGACGACGCGCGCGAAGTCGTAGTAGATCTTGGCTGCGGTTTCCGGCTCGCCCGAGATGATCAGCGGCGTGCGCGCCTCGTCGATGAGGATCGAGTCGACCTCGTCCACAATCGCGTACTCGTAGCCGCGCTGGACCGTTCCTTCGAGCGAGACGGCCATGTTGTCGCGCAGGTAGTCGAAGCCGAACTCGGAGTTGGTGCCGTACGTGATGTCGGCGGCGTACGCGTCCTTGCGCTCGGCGAACGGCATCATGTTCTCGATGTAGCCGGCACGGACGCCGAGGGCGTCGTAGACCGGCTTCACCCAGTTCGGGTCGCGCTTGGCGAGGTAGTCGTTGACCGTGACGAGGTGGACGTTCTGGCCCGTCAGCGAGTTCAGGTAGAGGGGCATCGTCGCGACGAAGGTCTTGCCCTCACCCGTTTTCATCTCGGCGATGTCGCCCTCGTGGAGGACGATGCCGCCCATCATCTGGACGTCGAAGAGGCGGACGTCCATCGTGCGCTTGAACGCCTCGCGGACGGTCGCGTAGGCCTCGAAGAGGATCTCCTCGACCGGCTCGCCGTTCTCGACGCGCTGCTTGAACTCGGCGGTCTTGCCGCGGAGCTCGTCGTCGGAGAGCTGCTCGAGATCGGGCTCGAGCGAGGCGATGTAATCGGCCTGTCCGCGCAGGCGCTTGAGACGGCGCCCCTCGCCCATACGCAGGACGCGCTCGAACCCACCGAAGTCGCCACCGGCCATCGCCTTAGGGTATCGGCTGCCATGCGCCTCGGATTAGCCCGGTCGCGCCGGCAAAGCCTGCACGGCCTCTCTGGTCGGCGCCGACGAGTCGGCGCCTTGGCGGCCACCGCACTCGTCTGCGCCTTCGCAACGGGTTGCGGCCACAACGAGCGCGTCGGAGGCACGATCGTGTTCGACAGCGACCGCAGCGGCGAGGACGCGAGCTACGCCGTTCGCCCTGACGGGAGCGGGCTGACTCGATTGGATGCCCGCGAGTCGTTCGGGGTCTGGACCCGGGATGGAAAGCGCGGGCTGGTGATGGACACGCTGTGCTCCAACTGTCCCATCGTGCTCGAGCCGGGCAAGCACAGTCGGCGCAACCTCCGGCTTCCAGACGCCGAGCAAATCAGTGACATGCCCTGGTCGCCGGACGGCACGCGGCTCGTGCTCGGAACACCCGAGGCGGACATCGTCCTCGAGGTCGACACGGGTGTGCGCTACGCATTGAGCGACCGAGGGGCAGACGATTACCTCACATGGTCGCCCGACGGCAAACGCTTGCTCTACGCCTCCGGCCGTGATCTCTACACCGCTCCGGCCGACGGAGGGCCGGCGACCCGGCTCCTGCGCCTTGCCGGTGCCCATGAGCCCCTCTACCTCGAGTGGTCGTCGGACGGAAAGTGGATCTCGTTCATGGATCCGGGCGCCTTCAAGAACCGGCTTTACGTCGTCCGTGCGGACGGCACGGGCCAGCACCTCCTCACCCGCGACGCCGCGACAGCGGCGTGGTCGCCGACCGGCGAACGAATCCTGTTCGCGGGACACAGGGGAATCTTCGTGGTCGACCTGGAGAACGGAACCCGGCGTCGGCTGATCAAAGACGACGAGTCCGAGCCGGAAGGCCCGTCCTGGTCACCCGACGGCAAGCGGATTGTCTTCTCCCGAACGGATCTCCGCTTCGGCGCCGCGTCCGGATACCACACTCAGCTCTGGACGATCAAGGCCGACGGAACCGAGCAGCACCCCGTGACTCAGGCCTTCCCCGGGGACGGGTCGATCGCTTCTGCTCAATGGATCGAAGGGAGCTTGAAAGGCACGTCGGCCCGCAGGCTGCCGCTGGTCCCGTTGCGCGCGCAGCGCACACTCGTCACGAGCCTGCCGATCGCGTCGCTCGGGGCGGAGCGCAACCGGGCCGCGGTTGCCCAGGGGTTCGGCGGAATTCCCGAGATCCATGGTCCGCTCGGGCCGATCCTTGTCTGGGATCCTCTCCGGGAGCGGACGGCTCGCGTCCGCGTGGCCGGCTGCGGCACGGTGCGGGACGTGATGCTCGTAGCCGGCGTCGTCGGCTACCGGTGCAACAACCCGAGCGAGGCCTACACCGTTCACGATTCGCTCAGGCTCGCGACGACTGAGCTCGTCCGAACGCACGGAGAGGAGTTCAGCGGCTCCTTTCTCGGCGGGATCGTTGCCGACAGGGGCGAGCTCGCATTCGACGTCCAGTTTGCGGGCAAACCGGGTCGGCACGAGTTCCGCATCCGTCGGACCAGCGTTTGGAGAGCGACCCGTTCCCGACGCACGATCGTTCGAACCTTTCCGGGGCGGGCGACCGTCGCTTCGTTCGACGCCGGCCGAATCGCTGTCTTGCGCGAGGACAAGGCGGTCAGCGTCCTCTCTCCCGGCGGCGGCGTCCACACGTTCACGTTCGGCCGATCGCGAATCCTCGGCGCGGCGCTCGACGGCCCGCGACTCGTCGTCCTCCAGAGCCGGCAGCTGACGATGCTCGACCTGGGGAGAGGCCGGCGCACGGTCTGGCCGGTGAGGCGGGGATTCGGGCCGGCTCCGGAACTCGAAGACACGCAAGGGGGACTCGTCGCGTACGTCGTCGGAGTCGCCATCCACATCCTTCGTCTCTCCGACGGCCGCGAGATCGTCATCGACACGCCGAAGGCGACCGAGCCCGTTTTCGCGCGGTTCGTGCCGAGCGGCCTCTTCTACTCCTTCAACGAGTCGTACGCGAGCCGGCCGGGACGACTGGTGTTCGTGAGGCGCGACGAGGTCGAGCGCGCGCTCGGCCCTAAAGCGGGTTGACCGTTACCTCCCAGAGCAGCCCATCCAGGCGGCTCGCACGGAGGACGAAGCCGTCGTACTGGGAGTAGCCGTACTGCTCCAAGGTCGGTACGTCCACGTCCGAGCGCTGATCGTCGATGAGAAGCGTGCGCTCCTCTCCCTGAACCGCGAGTGCCACCTCGTCGCCGGGGACGTCCTCGGGGACCTCGACGACGTCGACCTCCATCGCTCCGGCCGTCCACACGGTCCCCTCCCCCCGTCGCGCGACCGCGTGGTACGGCGGGCTGATCGTGAGCTCGAGGGAGTCCGCGACCGGCGAGAGCGCGTCCTCCGGGAGATCCTGGTCGACGATGAGGGTCCCGTCTTCGAGGACGACGAAGTCGATCTCGTCGCCGGGCAGGTCGGGCGCCTCGGCGCTGGCGACGGCGTCCCACTCGCGCGGCCGCGGCACGCCGTGGATCCCGGCGACCTCGAACAGCGGGTGGCCGCGGTTCGTCGGCGTCGGGATGCCCGCGAGGCCGCCCGCCGCCCAGAGGGCCTTCTCGCCGCCGCTCCGCAGGTGCTCCGCCTCCTCGCGAGGATCGAGCGGAAGCTCGATGCCCCCCTCTTCGGCCAGCTGCTCGTGGGCTGGGCGGTCGCGCCTGAAGAAGCCCATCGAGCCGGTTACTGCGGCTCGATCAGGCCGTACGCGCCGTCGCGCCGCCGGTAGACGACGTTCACGTCGTCCGAGTCTGCGTTGCGGAAGACGAAGAAGTCGTGGCCGACGAGCTCGAGCTGGAGCACCGCCTCGTCGGGCGTCATCGGCTTCACCGGAAATTGCTTGCTCTTGACCACGCGCGGCTCGGCGACCGCCACAGGCTCGCCGTCCGGCTCCGCGAAGGCGCCGGACTCCATACGCCGGCCCCGTCGCCGCTTCTGCCGGTAGCGCTTGACCTGGCGCTCAAGCTTGTCGACGAGCTGGTCGATCGAGGCCTTCATGTCGGCCGACGACTCGCGTGCGCGCAACACGGGGCCTTTCGTCCAGACGGTCGCCTCGGCGACGTGGTTCGCAGCGACGGAGGGGTTGCGCTCGACCGCGAGCTCGAGCTCGACGCGCGTCGGATCGCTCACGAGACGGTCGAGCTTCCCGAGCTTCTTCTCCGCGTAGCTGCGGATCGAATCGCTGACCTCGACGTTCCGACCCTTGACCTGAAGACGCATCGGCGGCCCCAATCTACCGAACGGCCCGAGCGAAGGTCACGACCTCGACTCGTCGCGCGCCCGCCTTGCGCAGCGCCGAGGCGGCGGCCGAGACCGTGGCGCCGCTCGTGTACACGTCGTCGACGAGGACGAGGGCGCCGGGGCTGGCGGCCGTGGCCGAGAACGCGCCGCGTACGTTTCGGCGCCGCTCGGCGAGACGGAGGCCGCGCTGGGGACGCACGCCGGCCTCGCGCCGCAGGAGCTGCACGACCGGAAGCTGCCAGCGCTTGCCGAGCTCGCGGGCGAGCCGCTCGGCCGGGTTGTGCCCGCGCTTCAGGCGGCGGTCGGAGTCCGCCGGGACGAACGTGACGGTGTAGACCGGCGGGCGCGTGACCGCCTCGCAGACGAGGTCGGCCGCCAGGGCGGCGATCGTTCGCAGCCCGTGCTCCTTCCAGCCCGCGACGACCTTCCGCGCGGCGCTGTCGTACGCGACCGCCGCCCGCGCGCATGCGAAGCCGAGGCGCCGCCCGCGGCACTCGCGGCAGCGTTCGACCGGCCAGGCCGTCGGCGCCCCGCAGCGCTCGCACCGCGGGCCTTGGAGCCGCGTGAGCCCGCCCCTGCACGAGCCGCACAGCGAGTCCGCGGCCACTCCGCAGACGAGGCAGCGTCGCGGCAGGATGAGGTCGAGGAGGCCGGCGGCCGCGCCCACCAGCCGAAGGTAGGGCCCGAGGTGTGCCGAGATCGTGTCAGTCGAGCGCGTATTCGGCGCGCGGAGGCAGGCCGGCGCGCTCGCGCATCCGGTTGTCGGCCTCGAGCAGCTGCGAGTGGTCGCCGATGTCGAGCCACTCGCCGCTGAAGCGGTAGCCGTACACCGGCGAGCGCGTGTGGAGCCACTGCACGTAGTTGCCGGGCGCGTCCGGCGAGTTGCCCTCGGCGAGGTACTGGTCGAGCAGCGCGACGTCCTGCGTACGGTAGAGGTACGCCGCCGTTGCAGCGAGCTCGCTCCGCGGCTCGGCCGGCTTCTCCTCGAACGACAGCACGCGGTCGTCGTCGTCGAGCTCGACGACCCCGTACTGCTTGATCAGCTCCGGGTCGCGGCACTCGTAGAGCGCGATCGCGCTTCCGTCCTTGCCGCGCCAGAAACGCACGTAGTCGGGCACCGAGTAGCCGATCAGGTTGTCGCCGGCGACGACCACCACGTCGCCTTCGAGCCCGGCGCGCTCGACCGTGAAGGCGATATCGCCGATCGCGCCGCGGCGGTCCTCGTTCGACGTCGTCCCGTCGTCGTGCACCGTCAAGTCGTCCGGTGCCCACTCCCGAAAGGCCTCCGCAAACCGCGCGTTCGTGACGAGGTGGAGCTCGTCGATCTCGTCCACTTCGCGGATCCGGTCGAGCAGGTAGTCGAGCATCGGCCGCCCGGCGAGCGGGAGAAGCATCTTCGGGACGTCGTCCGTCAGAGGCCGCAGCCGGGTCGCGTACCCGGCCGCGAGAATGATCGCCTTCAGGCTCCTCACCAGCGCCCGGCTGCCCCGAGATCGGGTCGACCGGTCATTTCAGCCGGACGCGCGGGCGAGCCCGCACGTCCTGAGGTCGGCACCGCAAGCGGTGCCTTAGGTTCCCTCGTCCCAGGAGGCGAGGTAGCGCTCCTGCTCCTCGGTCAGCCGGTCGATCTCGACGCCCATCGTCTCGAGCTTCAGGCGCGCGATCTCGCGGTCGA